>NZ_JBWWVR010000020.1:0-78162 GCF_056675575.1 Xanthomonas sp. NCPPB 3959 | reverse complement strand
TCAGCGTTTGATCTGGACTTCCGACGCGTTTGACCTGAACTTCTGCGTTTGACCTGGACTTCCGACGGCATCCACCAGGATGCGGCCGACAACACCACTGCACTCACCACTCACGCCTTGAGCCGATAACCGCTGCGGAAGATCGCCGCCACCACGCCCAGGCACACGATCAGGAACAGGAAGGTCATGCCGGTGCTCACCGCGATGTGCACGTCGGCCTTGCCGTAGAAACTCCAGCGGAAGCCGCTGATCAGATAGACCACCGGATTGAACAAGGTGACCTTCTGCCACAGCGGCGGCAGCATGTTGATCGAGTAGAAACTGCCGCCCAGGAAGGTCAGCGGCGTGACCACCATCAGCGGAATCACCTGCAGTTTTTCGAAGCCGTCGGCCCAGATGCCGATGATGAAACCGAACAGGCTGAAGGTCAGCGCGGTGAGCACCAGAAAGCCCAGCATCCACACTGGGTGGGCAATCTCATATGGCACGAACAGCCGCGCGGTGAGCAGGATCAGCAAGCCCAGCAACACCGACTTGGTCGCCGCCGCGCCGACATAGCCGATCACGATCTCCCACCACGCCACCGGCGCCGACAACACCTCGTAGATGGTGCCGGCCCAGCGCGGCATGTAGATGCCGAACGAGGCGTTGGAAATGCTCTCGTTGAGCAAGGACAGCATCACCAGCCCGGGAATGATGAAGGCGCCGTAGCTGATGCCGTCGATATCGCCCATGCGCGAACCGATCGCCGCGCCGAACACCACAAAATACAGTGAGGTCGACAACACCGGCGAGGCGATCGACTGGGTAAGCGTGCGGAACGCGCGCGCCATTTCGAAGCGGTAGATCGCAGCGATCGCATACCTGTTCATGCGCGTACCTCCTGCTGGCGTGCACCGTGCACCAGATTGACGAAGATCTCTTCCAGCGAACTCTCGCTGGAATGCAGGTCCTTGAAATCGATGCCCTGCTCGTTGAGCCGGCGCAGCAGCCCGCCGATGCCGGTCTGCTCGGCCTGGGTGTCGAAGGTGTAGATCAGGCTGTTGCCATCGGCCGACAGTTCCAGCGGCAGATCGCCCAGCGCGGCCGGGATGGCCTGCAGCGGCGCCTGCAGGCTGAGCGTGAGCTGCTTCTTGCCGAGCTTGCGCATCAGCGTGTGCTTGTCTTCCACCAGCACCAGCTCGCCGCGATTGATCACCCCGACCCGGTCGGCCATGTCTTCGGCTTCTTCGATGTAATGGGTGGTCAGGATCACCGTGGTGCCCTGCTCGCGCAGCCGCCGCACCATCTGCCACATGTCGTGGCGCAATTCCACGTCCACACCGGCAGTAGGTTCGTCCAAAAAGAGAATGCGTGGCTCGTGCGCCAGCGCCTTGGCGATCAGCACGCGCCGCTTCATGCCGCCGGACAGCGTGGAAATCTTGTTGTTGCGCTTGTCCCACAACGAGAGCTCGCGCAACACCGTTTCCAGGTAGTGCGGATTGGCCGGCTTGCCGAACAGCCCGCGGCTGAAACGCACGGTGGCCCACACGCTTTCGAACGCATCGGTGGCTAGTTCCTGCGGCACCAGGCCGATGCTGGCACGCGCGGCGCGGTAGTCGCGCACGATGTCGTGGCCATCGGCCAGCACGGTGCCGGTGCTCGGATTGATCAACCCGCAGATGATGCTGATCAGCGTGGTCTTGCCGGCGCCGTTGGGACCGAGCAGCGCGAAGATTTCGCCGCGCTGGATTTCAAGATCCACGTGCTTGAGCGCCTGAAAACCGCCAGCGTAGGTCTTGCTCAATCCCTGGATGGAAACGATTGGAGTCATGTGTTCTGCACTGGAACGATCAGCCGCACAGGGTAGGCCGTGCGCCATGAAGATGGGAGCAGTGTGGATGGGATGGTGTCTCCCGACGAGCAGCAAGGAGCGTCAGCGAACTGGACCGCGCACACCTGCTGCGTCTGTTTGTAGCGCATCTCCATGTAGGAGCGCGCTTGCGCGCGATGAGGCTTTCCCGCCAATGCCCCATCGCGCGCAAGCGCGCTCCTACACAACCCGGGCGTCACCACCGCTGCGGCTCCTGCGATTCCCCAATCCCGATTCTCTATTCCCGCGCGCGCCAGCGCGTCACGCCCGCTTGCGCGACTCGATCAGATCCAGATTGCGCACCAGCCGGCGCGACAGGTCGTCGGAAATCTCGCGGCGGCGCGCGAGCTTGAACAACTCGTTGCGCTCGGCCACCAATGCGGCATGACGGAACTGGCGCAGTGCCTGTTCGTAGGCACCGGCCTCTTCCGGGTCGGTCTCGGCCATGTCCACCGCGCCGAGCTTGCGTTGATAGCGCTGGCTGACCTGATTGGCCGCCGCGTTGTAGCGCTCGGCATGCTTGCTGCCATCCACCAGCCGCTGGCGCAGTTTTTCCACCGCTTCCAGCGCGGCCTGCGAGGCGGCCTTCACCGCCAGGTCTTCCTTGAGCTGCTCGTCTTCTTCTTCGGGCAGCTCCAGTCCGCGCAGCAGCGGCGGCAACGCCACGCTGGCGACCAGCAACGAGACCAGGATCACCGAGGCGGCCAGGAAAATCGCCAACTGGCGGGCCGGGAACGGCGAGCCGTCTTCCAGCATCAACGGCAACGTGAGCACGCCGGCCAGGGTGATCGCACCACGCACGCCGGCCAGCGAGACCGCCACCACGATGCGCCACGGCGGGCTGACATGCTGCTCGCCGCGCCACTGCGCCTTGAAGATGTTCCAGCGCAGCGACAGGAACACCCATACGAAGCGCAACGCCATCAGGCTGGCGCTGATGGTGGCCACGTACACCGCCAACCACCATGGATTGAGGTGCCCGGCTTCCTGCACGCTGCGTACCGCCCCGTCCAGGATGCCCGGCAACTGTTCGCCCAGCAGCACGAAGATGATGCCGTTGAAGGTGAACTGCACCGTGTCCCACACCGCCGAGCGCTGCAGCCGCATATTGCCCGGCGCATTACCGGCCATTTCCACGTAGCTCATGGTGACGCCGGCGGCCACGGCAGCCAGGATGCCCGAAGCATGGAAGGCTTCGGCCAGCAGATAGGCCGCAAACGGGGTGAGCAGGTTGACCAGGATCGCCGAACCCGGCTCCTCGCCGAAGTGGCGCCAGATCCAGGCCTGGATGCGGCTCAGGCCGAAGGTGGTCGCCACGCCCAATGCCAGCCCGGCAAGCGCCACCCACAGGAAGGTCAGCGAAGCGGTGGCGATCGAGAAGCTGCCGGTCAGCACCGCAGCCACTGCAAACTGGAAGCACACCAGACCGGAGGCATCGTTGAGCAACGACTCGCCTTCCAGGATGTGCATCAGCCGCTTGGGAATCGGCACCTTGGAGGCGATCGAGGACACCGCCACCGGGTCGGTCGGCGAGATGATCGCGGCCAGCGCGAAGGCCACCGCCAGCGGCATCGCCGGGATCAACCAATGGATCAGCAGGCCCGCGCCGACCACGGTGAACACCACCAGGCCCAGCGCCAGTTCCAGGATGGCCGCCTTGTCGCGGAACAGGCCTTGTTTGGGAATGCGCCAGCCATCCAGAAACAGCAGCGGCGGCAGGAACAACAGGAAGAACAATTCCGGTTCCAGCTCGTGCCCGGCATCGAACACACCGGAGACCACCGCGCCGAGCGCGATCTGGACCAACGGCAAAGGCAACGAGAACGGCAGGATGCGGATCAGATAACCGCTGGCCGCGACCGCCAGCAACATGGCGAGGACGACATCGATCGAATGCATGAAAAACCCGGAAGAAGAAACGGTGCGCGTACGGCATCGCATCGTGCAACGCACAACTAACGCGCCGAAGGGAACATACCGGTTTGCAGGCGGCGATGAAACCACCGCGCCGCCTGGGCCTGGGCGCGGTCCTGCACGGTGACCGCCACGAGGGGGTGCTGCTGCAGCTCTGTGGCGGGTGTCTGTCGATCAGACACGGTGGGATACGCTGCCGGATGGACAGGCCGAGACGAGGATGAAAGCAGCCGGCAACGTGATCGCTCGCCACGTCACGCATGCCGGCGGCTTGCCTATGCAGGTTGGCTGGACGGGATCAGCTGTGGTGAACGTGCTTGTTCGCGTGCGGCTTCGATGGCCCAGTGCCCTCGACCGGGACCAGGAAGGTCGCTTGATGCAGTTTCAGCTTGGAATCGTAGTGACTCACCGTCACCTTGAGCGCCTTGACCTTCTTCTTGAAGGCGTAAGGCCACTGCGCGCCGACCATCTGCTGCCCGGGCTTTTGACCGTCAGCGTCTCCTACGAGCTTGATGCGCACGGGGTAATTGCCTGCGCCACCGTTGTCCGCATCGTTGGCGTCGGACACGTCGATATGCGCTTTCGAAAACGCCAGCGTCGACGGGCCGACGTCCTTGACGTCCTTATAGTTGGCGCTGTCGTCGAATCCGATATTTTTATAGCTATAGGTCAGCAGGATCACTTGCGTAGGAACCCAGGAGCCACCGCCGTAATTGGGAATTTTCACCTTGGCCACGCGTGCGGAATCCACCGCGAATTCCCACTCGCCCGGCACGATCCATTTCTGACCTGGCCGATAGATGTCACTCGCAGGAACAGCAGCGGTCGCTGACGGCGCATGCGTTGGCGTTGGCGTTGGCGTTGGCGTGACAGCTGCTGCCTGTGCAGTGCCGGATAACACCAGCGCGCCTGCCGCCAACCATGCCGGCAGTACCAATCGATTGAACTCACTCTTTTTGGGTTTCATGTTCTACAGCCTCTGAGCACTGATCATCACGCAAGGGTATGAATGGTAATTGCACTGTCCGGCGCCGCTTCTGCCATTCGCGAACATTCGTGCAGCATTAGGGTGGTCGTGCGACGGCTACGACCCCGATGGGCTTGATAACGGACTGATCGCGCGGCCCTTGCATCACAGGTTCGCCATAGAGTGTTTAAACCGTTAGTCGGCATGTGTGGCCATCGCGACTCGAACAGACTCAACCGCAGGCCACCGATCTGCAGTCGCTACGACAGATGTGCGATGACATTGCAGCACAGCATCTCCATGTAAAAAACGCGTGATGCATCCGCGCCGCATCCGGCCGCGTATCCAGCTATACGATTGCCATCCAGGTGATCGCCTACCCAAAGGATCGATGCCTCATGAAGACCTCATTCCAGTCGCTTGCCATTGCCACCGCCATTGCCCTGACGAGCGCGATGGCTCCTGCCTACGCGGCGTCCAACCCAATGGTGGGTGGTGCGCCGATGCTGGTGACCAAGGACATCGTCGACAACGCGGTCAACTCCAAGGATCACACCACCCTGGTCGCGGCAGTCAAGGCCGCTGGCCTAGTCGAGACGTTGAAGGGCCCGGGCCCGTTCACCGTGTTTGCCCCGACCAACGCCGCATTTGCCGCATTGCCGGCCGGCACTGTCGACACCTTGTTGAAGCCCGAATCCAAGCCCACCTTGACCAAGGTGCTGACCTATCACGTGGTGCCGGGCAAGGTTGACGCCGCTTCGCTGATCGCCAAGATCAAGGCCGGCGGCGGCAGCGCCACGCTGACCACCGTGCAGGGTGAGCCGCTGACCGCAAAGCTCAATGGCAAGAAGGTCACCATCACCGACGTCAAGGGCAACACCGCCAACGTCACCATTGCCGATGTGGTGCAGAGCAATGGCGTGATCCACGTGGTCGACAAGGTGTTGATGCCGTAATTGCATCTGGCTGCAAGGCACGTCGTTGTCATTGCATGCGCAGGTAGTCCATCGGCGGAATGCAGGGGGATTCCGCCGATGGGGCGCAACCGTCATGTGCGCTGGCGTTATCGAGACATTTTGAACGCGCGCCGCCTCGGTGCATCCATGCATATGTCGACGTGGACAAACGCTTTTTGTAGGCCGATCCGCGTGTACCTGAAACCACGTTTCAGGTACACGCCACCGAACCGCGAAGCGGCGGTGATGGAGTCACTGGTTCCTCAGTGGCCCCACTTGGTGTCTTGGTTCTCCGACACCGTACGCGTGCCATTGCACGCGTATTTTTTTATGGCGCGGCCGAGCTGCCAGCCGACATCGGTACGTCCAGCAGCTGGCGCAGATCTTCCACAAACCCGCGATAGCCTTCTTCGCGTGCGGCTGTCGTTGGCTGACGCAACACCCATGACGGATGCACGGTAGTCAGCACCGGCGTGCCATCGTCCAGGCGCTGCCATTGGCCGCGTTCGCGCATCAAGCGAAAGCCGCTTCCTAACACCGCCTGTGCCGCGGTCGCGCCCAGGCACACGATCTGCGCCGGACGCAGTTGTGCGCGCTCTGCATGCAACCAGCCACTGCAGGCCTGCACATGCGCCCGTTCCGGGTTGCGATGCAGCCGCCGTTTACCGCGTTGCTCGAAGCGGAAATGCTTGACCGCATTGGTCACATAGACCGTGGCGCGATCGATGCCGATCTCGCCCAGCGCCATATTGAACAAACGCCCGGCCGGCCCGACGAACGGACGCCCGCTCAGATCCTCTTCGTCGCCCGGCTGCTCGCCGATCACCATCACCGATGCATCGTTCGGCCCTTCGCCAAACACCGTCTGCGTTGCCGGTTGCCACAACGCGCAACGCCGGCAATCGCGCGCGGCCACGCGCAACTGCGCCAGGCTTTGCGTGGCCACTTCCGGGACCGGCGCTGGCGCGACCGGCACTCGCCGCCGCACCGGCTCTGGCGCACGCTCGGCCATCTCGCGCACGCGCACACCCGCCTCGCGGATCAGCTCCGGCAACAAGCTCGCCTCGGGCAGATTCTTCCAGTATTTCTGTGGCATTTCCTGCCGCATCATGGTGGGATTGAGCCGCGCCGGATTGAAGATGTGCGCGTAATAGGTGCGCCACAGCGTCTCCTGCGCATCGTCGGCCGGCACTTGGGTGCGCACGGCGCCTTCGCCGAACGTCAACGCCTCGCCATCCCAGCGCACACTGCGATACGGAGTCAGAATCGCCCAGCGCATTCCGGCGAAACGGCGCGCGAAAAACGGCGCCACCCGATCCACGATCCAGTGTTCGGGCTCGAACCACGCCACAAAGTCTTCTTCTTCGCCGGGCAAGCGCCGGAAGCGCACGAATGCCTTCATCTTGTGCGTATCGCGTTGCACCGCCTTCTGCCACTGTGCCACACGGTGCACATCGACATCGGTCGCCCGCTCCAGCAACGCCCGCTCGCCGGACGCCACCCGCCACAACAACCGATACAACACCGCATAGCGCTGCGGATCGCGATGACACAATACCGAGCCCGCCATCTGCAAAAACTCTGCCGACACACGCGGGGGGGCAACCACCGCCGGCAGGTCCAGCAGCCCCTGCCCCATCAACAAGCCACCCTGCACGCCACCATTCCACGCAATGGAGTCAGGCTCCACCTGCGCGCACCACCCCGCCCGCGCCAGCGCACGCCATGCATCAAGACTCCAACCTGGCTCAACTTCAGCGCTGAACATCGCTTACACCTGACCTCAAGATTTTCGATCTCGCCATCGCTCTACTGGCGGCACTATCGTTGCGTTGTTGCGATTTTCTCGCGGGCTTTTGCGGCTTTTGCTGCTACTGATGCTGGTCGCTTGTCGCTTGTCGCTTGTCGCTTGTCGACGTTGATTTTGCTGCACCAAGTCGCCTTAGAGCGAGCCGAGCACCGCAGCCATGCGTGGCCGAAGAGGCGCCCTGTCTGAGCGCAGCGAGTTTGGGCGCCGTGCCGCGCATGGCGAGGAGCACAGGGCACCGGTGCGGCTGTATCGCACCGGATCGCGTCAGGCGACAGCGGTTTTGGTTACTTTTGCCAAGACAAAAGTAACCCGCGCCGCAAGGCGTGGAAGCTCTTGGCGCAGGAATTCGGTGGTGGAAATTGGGGATTCGTAGAAGCAATCAAGAACTTCCAAGTCATGCGTGCGGCCGTACCCTCATCCGCCCTTCGGGCACCTTCTCCCGACGGGAGAAGGGACAGGCGTCAATCGAACAAACTTGCCTGTCGCGGTGCCGGCGCCAACTGCGCGCGTAACCGCACCGGATCGTCCAAGCGCTGGCGCGGATGATGATCCAGCACACTCACAAACGGCAGCAGCTTCTTCATCGGCACCCGCAACCGCGCCAGATCTCCCACCCGCAAGCGCGCATGCCTGCGCGACAACAGCAAGCGCTCCACATTGCGCGTGCCCAGGCCCGGTACCCGTAGCAGCATCTCGCGCGGCGCCGCGTTCAAATCCACCGGAAAGCGCTCCGGATTGCGCAACGCCCACGCCAGCTTCGGGTCCACATCCAGATCGAGCATGCCGCTGGATTGCGCCGGCGCAATCTCTTCCACGCTGAAGTCGTAGAAGCGCAACAACCAGTCGGCCTGATACAGCCGATGCTCGCGCTGCAACGGCGGCGCCTGCAGCGGCAACTTGGAGGAGGCATCCGGGATCGGGCTGAACGCCGAGTAATACACCCGGCGCATCCGGTAATTGCCGTAGAGATTGTGGCTGGTGTCCAGAATGCTGCGGTCGTTGGCGTCGTCGGCACCGACGATCATCTGCGTGCTTTGCCCGGCCGGGGCGAAGCGCGGCGGCTTGGCGCGGCGCACTTTTTCGGCCTTGCGCTCGAGCTGATTCTCTTCGATGCGCCAACGCAGTTCACCCATCGCCGCGCGAATGCCGCCGACGCTTTTTTCCGGCGCCAGCAAGGTCAGGCCCTGCTCGGTCGGCAACTCCACGTTGATGCTCAGGCGGTCGGCGTAGCGACCGGCCGCGGCCAGCAATTCCGGCGTGGCATCGGGGATGGTCTTGAGATGGATGTAACCGGCGAAGTGATGCACCTCGCGCAGCTGCCGCGCCACTTCCACCAGCTGCTCCATGGTGTAGTCGGAGTTGCGGATGATGCCGCTGGACAGGAACAGGCCTTCGATGTAATTGCGCTTGTAGAAATCCAGCGTCAGCGTGACCACTTCTTCCGGCGTGAAGCGCGCGCGGCGCACGTTGCTGGACACCCGATTGACGCAGTACGCGCAATCGAAGATGCAGAAGTTGGTCAGCAAAATCTTCAGCAGCGAGACGCAGCGGCCATCGGGCGTGTATGAGTGGCAGATGCCCATGCCCTCGGTGCTGCCGATGCCGCCGGTGCCGAGCGAATTGCGCTTGTTGGCGCCACTGGAGGCGCAGGAGGCGTCGTATTTGGCGGCGTCGGCGAGGACGGCGAGCTTGTCGAGGATTTTCACCCAAGCAGCATGCAGCGATGGCGTCTCAGCCTGTGAGACTGCCCCGCACGCATCGTGAATGCTTCAGAGCGCTGTGGTGCGGGCGCCATGCCTTGGCGTTGTGCGGCTGGCTGGCTCCAATCGCCATACGTGATGGCGGTGGTGCCCAGTCCGCCGCCATACGTCATTGCTGCGGCGCGGCGCGCCGTCTGAGCCATGCGTGATGCCTATGGTGCCAGCGTGTCACCGGCACATGCCTGATGGCAACGGTATCGGCATGCTGCCGGCACTTTACGTGTCGGCCACAATGCCTGCGTGCTGCAAGCACGGTGGACTCATGCGGCAACCGGATCCGCAAGCGCGCGATCCCCATCGAACCGGTAGATATCCATGGCCAGAAGGCCGGCATCGATACCCGCATCGATGCGCTGCGCGCCAAGCCGGTCGTCGCCCGCCGCGCCCATCGCCACATACAGCGGCAACAGGTGCTCGTCAGTGGGATGCGCGCGCGCGGCCTGCGGTGCCTGGCGGCGATAGTCCAATAGCGCGGCGATGTCGTTTTCGACCAACTTGCGTTCGGTCCATTCGATGAAGGGCCGCACGTACGGCGCCTCGCGCTCGGCACTGTAGCCCTGGCGCGCGTCGTGCAGGTTGTGGGTGATGCTGCCCGAGCCGATCACCAGCACACCTTCATCGCGCAACGGTGCCAGCGCGCGGCCCACCGCGAACTGGTGGGCCGGGCCGAGCTCTGGCTGGATCGACACCGACACCACCGGAATCTCGGCAGCCGGATACAGCAGGCGCAGCGGCACCCACACGCCATGATCGAAGCCGCGCTGCGGGTCCAGGTGCGGATGCAGGCCGGCCTGCTCCAGCCGACGCAGGATCTGTTGCGCCAACGCCGGCTCGCCAGGCGCGGGATACTCCAGCTCGTACAGCGGCGCAGGAAACCCGCCGAAGTCGTGGATGGTGGCCGGCCGCGCCGCGCCACTGACCAGCGGGCGACGGCCAAGCCAATGCGCGGACGCAACCACAATCGCGCGTGGCCGCGGCAAGGTCTGCGCAAGCTCGGCCAGGCGCTCGCCGACCTGCCCCGGCTGCAGCGCAGTCATTGGCGATCCATGCGAGATGTACAGGGAAGGCAAGCGGGTCATGGACAACTCCTCGTAAAGAAAAACAAACCGCCTCAGCGCGCCGGCTTCAAGGCCAGGGCGCCATCGCCAAGCAGCGATTGCACGATCAGCAACACCGCCCATAGCGCCGGATATTCCCAGCCACCACCCGGATTGGAGAAGCCGAAGCCATTGGCGCCATGCACGCTGACGATGGTGCCCAGCAGCAGCGGCACGCCCAACAGCGCCACCCAGCGCGCGTAGATGCCCAACAGCAAGGACAGGCCCAGGCCGAGTTCCAGCGCGATGGTGAGGTAACCCAGCACGCCGGGCAGGCCGAGCGACTGGAAATAGGCCGCCGTACCGGCCGGGGTGAACACCAGCAGCTTGGTCAGGCCGTGCACCAGGAACAGCGCGCCCAGACTGATGCGCAACAAGGCCGTGCCGTAAGCGACGGTACGCGGGGATGCAAGGGAAGTGGACATTTGACAGACTCCGGTGAGGACCTGCACAGCCTATTGCTTACAAATTTCTGATAAATAGTTTTGATTCGGATAATTTATTGCGATCAAAGCAATAATCGGATCCAGCATGGATACCCTCGACGCAATGCGCGTGTTCACCGCAGTGGCCGAACGCAGCGGCTTCAGCGCTGCAGCCGATGCGCTGGACCGCTCCACCGCCAGCGTCACCCGCCAGGTCGCCGCGCTCGAGCAGCGGCTGGGCACCCGCCTGCTCAACCGCACCACCCGGCGGGTCAGCCTGACCAGCGCCGGCACCGCGTATTACCAGCGCTGCCTGCAGCTGCTGGCCGATCTGGACGACCTGGAGGCCACCGTGGGCGCTCAGGCGCTGGAGCCGGCCGGGGTGCTGCGCGTCAACGCGCCGGTGAGCTACGGCATCGAGCGGCTGGCGGCGTTGCTGCCGGGCTTTCGCGCGCGCTACCCGCAGGTGGAGCTCGACCTGTCGCTGTCCGACCGCCTGGTCGACATGGTGGAAGAAGGCTTCGATGTCGCCATCCGCATCACCCGCCAGCCGGCGCCGACGCTGATCGCCCGCCAGCTGGGCAAGGTGCGGCTGCTCACGTGTGCGGCGCCGGCCTATCTGGCACGCGCGGGCACGCCCAGGCATCCATCCGATCTGGCCGGCCACGAATGCCTGCTCTATCACTACTCGCCCAATGGCGACGAGGTGCGCTTCCATGGCCCCGATGGGGATACCACTGTGCGCATCCACGGCGGGCTTCGCGCCAACAACGGGCATGTGTTGAGCGCGGCGGCGGTGGCCGGCCAGGGCATTGCGATGCAGCCGGATTTTCTGGCCGACGACCACCTCGCCGCCGGGCGCCTGGTACGCATTCTTCCCGAGTACGAGCTGGCCGATATCGGCATCTTCGCGGTCTACACCAGCCGCAGCCATCTGGCGCCGAAGGTGCGCAGCTTCATCGATTACCTGGTCGAGACGATGGGCGAGTGCGCGCCTGGTCTGGCGGCCCCGGCAACAGTTCGTCCCGGCAGTGGTCATTAACCTGTCGGCCCACGTGTGCGCACAATCCCGATCCCCTCGGTTCAAGGACTGCCCATGAGCAAGATCGCCATCGTGTATTTCAGCGGCTACGGCCACACCGTCAAACTGGCCGAAGCCGTGCAGGCCGGCGCCGCCAGCGTCGGCGAGGCCACGCTGTATCGCATCGACCAGGACGGCAACCTGCCCGACGACGCCTGGGAGGCGATCGGTGCGGCCGATGCCATCATCTACGGCAGCCCCACCTACATGGGCGGGCCGGCCTGGCAGTTCAAGAAGTTTGCCGACACCAGTTCCAAGCCGTGGTTTGCGCAGGCGTGGAAGGACAAGATTGCGGCCGGCTTCACCAACTCGGCCTCGGTCAATGGCGACAAGTACGCCACCATCCAGTACTTCTGGACGCTATCGCAGCAGCACGGCCAGGTCTGGGTCGGCACCGGGTTGATGCCGGCCAACACCAAGGCCAACGGCCCGCAGGACATCAACTGGACCGCCGGCTGGGCGGGCGCGCTGGCGATCTCGCCGTCCGATGCCTCGCCGGAAGAAGCGCCGCGCAGCGGCGATCTGGAAACCGCCAGGCTGCTCGGCAAGCGCATTGCCGAATTCGCCGGCAAGCTCAAGGGCTGAAGCGACAGGTAGTTGCGTCCGCGTAAAAGGCCCGTGCATGGCGGCAGGCTTCGGTCTGCCGGGATGCGCGGGCTTTTGCGTCGTGGCGCAATCGGTGCGGTTGCCATGCCGCAACGGCCTGCAACGGCCGCAACCGCGACGCCTCACCGATCGAGCCACATCGCCCTAACGCCACCCGCGCCATGCTTGGCCCCGCCCTTTTGACCGCACGGAGTTCCCCCACCATGCAAACCCGCACGCTTGGCCGTTCCGGCCCCACCGTCTCTGCACTCGGCCTCGGCTGCATGGGCATGAGCGCGTTCTACGGCAATCGCAGCGACGAGGCCGGCTCGATCAAGGTGATCCATCGCGCGCTCGATCACGGCATCAGCCTGCTCGACACCGCCGACATGTACGGCCCGCACACCAACGAGATCCTGGTCGGCAAGGCGATCGCATCGCGTCGGCATGAAGTGTTCCTGGCCACCAAGTTCGGCATCAAGCTCGATGCCAACGACCCGTCGGTGCGCGGTATCGATGGCAGCCCGGCGTACGTGCAGTCGGCCTGCGAAGCCAGCCTGCGCCGCCTGGGTGTGGAGCATATCGACCTGTATTACCAGCACCGCGTGGATCCCAACGTGCCGATCGAAGACACCGTGGGTGCGATGGCGCGTCTGGTCGAACAGGGCAAGGTGCGTTTTCTTGGGCTCTCCGAAGCGGCTGCGGACACCATTGCGCGTGCGCATGCGGTGCATCCGATCACTGCCGTACAGACCGAATACTCGCTGTGGTCGCGCGAGCCGGAAGACAACGGCGTGTTCGCTGCGGTGCGCGAGCTCGGGATCGGCTTCGTGCCGTATTCGCCGCTGGGGCGCGGTTTTCTTACCGGCGCGTTCTCCTCGCCGGACGACTTCGACGCCGACGATTACCGGCGCCATTCGCCGCGTTTCCAGGGCGACAACTTCACTCGCAACCTGCAGCTGGTGGAACAGGTCAAGGCGATCGCTGCCGACAAGGGCATCACACCCGGACAGCTGGCGCTGGCCTGGGTACTGGCGCAAGGCCAGGATCTGGTGCCGATCCCGGGCACCAAACGTCTGGCCTATCTGGAAGAAAACATCGGCGCGCTCGATGTGGCGCTGATGCCGGACGAGCTGGCACGCATCGATGCGATTTTCCCGGCACAGGCCGCGGCCGGCACGCGCTACCCGGAAGCAATGATGGCCACCGTCAACCGCTGAGCCGGCCTTCGCGTCCTGCCTGCGGCCGCACCGCTGTGGCGACCGCAGGCGCTCACGCCATTGCATCGGCGTGGCTCGCACACTTGGTGCACCCTCACCTGAGCCGTGCGCCAGATGCTGTCTTTCGTAATCCCCGCCCACGACGAAGCCGCGCTGATCGGCGACACGCTGCAGTGCCTGCATGCCTGCGCGCAGACCATGCAGCTGGACTACGAGGTCATCGTGGTGGCCGATGCCTGCGAGGACGACACCGCCGCCATCGCGCGTGCGCATGCTGCGCAGGTGCTGGAGGTGCAACTGCGGCATATCGCCGCCACCCGCAATGCCGGCGCGCAATTGGCATGTGGCGAGCAGTTGTTGTTTCTGGATGCGGACACGCTGATCAACCCGCAGGTGGTGGGCGCGGCATTGGCGGCGCTGGAGGCCGGTGCCGTGGGCGGTGGCGCGCAGGTGCACCTGCAGGGCAGGCGCGTGTGGTCCGAGCGCACCGCACAGGCGATCTTCGGCTGGTTGTTTCGTGTCAGCGGCATCGCGCCCGGCTGCTTTCTGTTCTGCACGCGCGCTGCGTTCGTCAGCGCGGGTGGCTTCGATACGCGTTACTACGCCGGTGAGGATGTGGCGTTGAGCCGCGCGCTGGCACGCTGCGGGCGGTTCGTGATCCTGCGCCAGACCGTGCATACCTCCGACCGCAAGCTGCGCAGCTTTTCCAAGCGCGAACACCTCGGCTTGCTGCTGCGTTTCCTCTGGCGCGGGCGGCGCATGCTGCAGACCCGCGATGCGCTCGGCTTCTGGTACCAGCGCCGGCGCTGAACCGGGCGTGTCCACCCATGCGGGCATATGTCCGTCGTCGTCCGCAAGCCGGGACGTGGCGCTGGCAGCCACTTACACTGCGCCGTCTGTTCTGGTTTCGAGCTGTGCCGCATGGCCCCTTTGCACCGCCCTGTCCTGATCGCTGCGCTGTCTGCGGTGCTGCTGATCACTGCCGCGTGTCACCGCGATGGCAGCACGCCCACGTCCTCTGCCACCACCAAGCCGGCACCCAGCACGCCGAAGTTGGGCGACTTCGGCTTCGATGTGGCGGGCATGGATCGCGGCGTGGCGCCGGGCAACGACTTCTTCGGGTATGCCAGCGGCAACTGGGTCAAGACCACGCAGATCCCCGACGACCGCTCCAGTTACAACAGCTTTGTCGGCATTGCCATCGAGACCGAGCGGCACAGCCGCGACATCATCGAAGGCGCAGCCGCCAACGACCGCGTCACTGGCGAAGACAAGCAGATCGGCGATTACTACGCGGCCTATATGGACGAAGCCGGCATCGAGGCCAAGGGCGTGCGCCCGGTGCAACCGGCACTGGAGGCGATCGCGCAACTGGACGACAAGCAGGCGCTGGCACGCACGTTGGGCGGCCAATTGCGCGCCGATGTGGACCTGCTCAATTCCACCAATTTCTACACCGACCGGCTGTTCGGGCTGTGGATCACCCAGGACCTGCATCACCCCGGGCGTTATGTGCCGTATCTGGTGCAGGGCGGCCTGGGCATGCCCGACCGCAGCTTCTATCTGGATGGCGGGCGCATGCCGCAACTGCGCGACGCCTACCGCGCGTACATCGTCAAGCTGTTGCATCTGGCCGGCATCAGCGATGCACCGGCCCGCGCAGAGCGCATCCTGGCGCTGGAAACCGCGATGGCGCATGTGCATGCCACCGCCGAACAGACCAACAACGTGCCGGCCGGCGCCAATGCGTGGAAACAGGCCGATTTCGCACGTCACGCACCGGGTCTGGATTGGACGCTGTTCTTCGAGGCGGCGGGCTTGAAATCGCAGCAGGACTTCATCGTCTGGCAGCCGCAGGCGGTGGCCGGGTTGTCGGCGCTGGTGCAGTCGCAGCCGCTGCAGACCTGGAAGGACTATCTGAGTTTTCGTGAGCTGGATCGCGCCTCGCCGTATCTGTCCAAGGCCTTCGCGGATGCACGCTTCGCGTTCTACGGCACTACGCTGGAGGGCACCCCGCAACAACGCCAGCGCTGGAAGCGCGCCATCGATGCGACCAATGCGGCGTTGGGCGAGGCGGTCGGCAAACGCTACGTACAGAAGTACGTGAGCGCGCAGACCAAGGCGCGCACCGAAGAGATGGTCAGGAACATCGTCACCGCCTTCGGCCAGCGCATCGATGCGTTGGCGTGGATGAGCCCGGAGACCAAGCAGCACGCCAAGGCCAAGATCGCCGGGTTGACGGTGGCGGTGGGATATCCGGATACCTGGCGCGACTACAGCGGCCTGGACGTGCGCCGCGACGATGCATTGGGCAATGCGGAGCGCGCCAAACTATTCGAGTACCGCCGCAACCTGGCCAAGCTGGGCAAGGCCGTGGATCACCGCGAGTGGTACATGCTGCCGCAGGAAGTCAACGCACTGAATGTGCCGCTGGAAAACCGCCTGCTGTTTCCGGCTGCGCTCCTGCAGCCGCCGTTCTTCGACCCGGCCGCCGATGATGCGGTGAACTACGGCGCGATTGGCGCGGTGATCGGCCATGAGATCAGCCACAGTTTCGACAACATGGGCGCGCTGTTCGACGAACATGGCGAGCTGCACAACTGGTGGACGCCACAGGATCTGAAAAAATTTGCGACCGCCAGCGATGCGCTTGCCGCGCAGTTCAGCGCCTACCGGCCATTCGACGACCTGGCGGTCAACGGCAAGCTGACGCTGGGCGAGAACATCGCCGATGTTGCCGGTCTGGCCACTGCATACGATGCGTATCAACTGTCGTTGCAGGGCAAGCAGCCGCACACCATCGATGGCTTCAGCCCGGATCAGCGCTTTTTCCTGGGCTTTGCGCAGGCCTGGCGCAGCAAGTACCGCGACGCAGCGCTACGCAACGCGGTGCTCACCGACGTACACGCGCCTGGACGCTTCCGCGCGCAGACGGTGCGCAATCTCGATGCATGGTATCCGGCGTTCGATGTGAAGCAGGGCGAGCAGTTGTATCTGGCGCCCGAGCAGCGGGTGCGGATTTGGTAGGTGGTGGACAGGGACGACTGCTGCTGCGTAAGGCGTAGAGCGGTTTTTTTTAGGAGGTCTGGAGCATCTGCCTCTCAACGTACCCTCACCCCAACCCCTCTCCCGGAGGGAGAGGGGCCAAGTCCGCTGCGCGCGTTGGCACCGTGGTGAATTTAGGGCTTCGAGCCCCTCTCCCGCCGGGAGAGGGGTTGGGGTGAGGGTGCGGCTGCCTAGCGCCCTATCCACTCTGGCAACACGCCATGCGCCAGGAGCGGCCAGTACGGCGAAGCAAACCACCATCCGCCGCTCACCCCTCCCCCGGCCACTGCAACAACATCGCCGACGGCAACTGCATCCGCCGACACGCACGCGCAGACAACCCATCACGGCGTAACGCAGTGCGAAACAACGGCGACAGGCTGCGCAACAGACGCGCCGAGGCACGCGCCTGCATGCGTTGCATCGTGGTGCGGCCAAGCATGTCGCTGGCCCAGCCCGGCAGCAAGGCAGTGCCGGCGCCGAGAAATACCCCGCGCGACAAACCTGCCGCAGGCACCGGCAGCTGGATACTGGTGAGAATGTCGAGTACCTCACGCGAGCGTGCGTCCATGCGCAGCTGACCGCGCACGCCGGCGAAATACGCATCTACCTGCGCCTCGCTGGCTGGCACGTCGGTGGCGCCCAGCGCCTCGGCCACACGTCGCGCTTCGTCGTAATAGCGGTCGGCGATGGCAACCGGCACGTCGCGGCAATAGCGCCGGCAGCCCTGCAAAAAGCCGTAGGCCTCGGTGACATGCACCCAGGTCAGCAGCTGTGGATCGTTGGCCTCGTACGCCACGCCGTCGGCGGTATGGCCGCGGATATGCGCATGAATCTTGCGCACGCGGGCGATCAATTGCTCGGCTTCCGCACGCGGTGCGTAGGTGGTGCCGGCAACGAAATTGGTGGTTCTGCGCAGCCGCCCGATCAGGTCGGCACGGAAGTTGGAATGGTCGTAGACCCCGGCCAGCGCGCGCGGGTGCAACAGTTGCAGCATCAACGCGCACAGCCCGCCGGACAGCATGCCGGGGAACTCCGAATGCACGCGCCAGGTGACGCTGTCGGGCCCGAAGATGCCGGGATCGCCCAACGGCTGGTCGTATTCGATACTGCTCTGGCCACGTGGAAACGCGCCCAGCACCCAGCGGCGGATCTGTTCGGCGGCGGGGGCGGTAAGGGTACGCAGGACGGCAGACATGCGGCGATGATACGCAGCCGTCTGCAACGCCATGTCGTGGTTGCGCTGCGTTCCCGCTCACGGCAGCACTGCGGCGGGCTGGTCCGTGCGGGCTGGCCGGCTACTGCAGCATGCGTCTCCACGCGCGCGCAGGTGTGCAGTGCAGCAAGAAACGCGCCGCAGCGTGGCCGCCCTGCGGATCAGAACGCGGCAAACCGCCTGAATACTGCGATTTGTGCGCGAGTGCGCAGGAATGCAGGGCGATTGGTTCGCATCGGGCATTGCCATGCACGGCGAAAGTGCTAGAACTAAGGCCGTCTGACAAAACGCCGCATGGTCCTGTGGTGTTGGGTCGGTCGCTCCAGCGCATCTGGCAACCGCCAGTGCAGCAAGTCGTTCGTACCAGCCATCCGTCGGGAGCTTGTCATGATCGCTTTGTTCCAGGGTTTAGGCCTGCTATTGCAGGACAACGCACTCCATCGCCTCTCCTTCGACGAGCAGGTCGCCAAGTGGCGCGAAAAGACCGACCAGCAGCTCGACGAGGAGCTCGCCCTGCTCACCGTCGCAAAGAAACAGTGGGTAATCGCCTCGATCATCGGCTGGCAGGCCATTTCGCTGGTGCTGCTGGGGGTGATCACGCACCAGTTGTGGCAGAACGACTACCACCTGACCTTCAGCCGCGTGGTGATCATCTTCACTTCGTGGGCGTCGATCCTGTTCGTCATGTGGTACATCGCCGATCTGTTCGATCACAGCGCCGGTTTCGAACGCTGGTTGCGCGCCTTCAATAGCCGCGCGCGGCTGACACCGGATGCCGATTCGGTCGAATGCGTCGCCGATGCGCTGGACATGACCCGCAGCTACCCGGAAGTGCTGCGCTACAAGCAGGAAGTCACCTCCAGGCGCGAGCTGCGCCACGAGGACATCGTCAACATGCGCGAGATGGGCCGGCTGCGCCGCTACACCGAATTGCTGCGCGATCTGGACCGCTTCGACGGTGCGCCGCGGCTGGTGGCCAACGCGTAGAAACCTGCCGAGACTAGCCGCGTGGCGTAATCAGTTTTTCCAGTCATTGAATCACCGCACGACAATGGCGTGCGCCATGAAGCAAAACAAAAACGGCCGGTGCAGCTGCACCGGCCGTTTCTATTTAGATGACGTCTGCTTCAAATGCTGGTCAACATCTGCAGCGACCAACACTACGTAGCCGAGAGTTGCCTACCTGGTGCAAACGTCGCGGAACAACTACAGCACACCAGCAATGCAAGCCTTACCAAGCACCGGCCGCACCTACCGAGGGTGAGCGCAGCCGTTTGATGCCGTTCTTACGCTTCCGCAACCGCCCGTTCCACCGACGGCGTGCGCCAACCGCTGCGCACACCCCAGATGTAGAACACCACGCCGACCGCCGCGACCACCGCCAGATCGGTGCCGTAGCTCAGATAGCCGTGGCCGCCGAAGTCGCTGCTGCCGGCCCAGGACAGCAGCGCGATCATCGGCAGGTAGCAGATCATCCAGGCGGCGCCCTTGAGGTTGCGGCCTAGATCCGGCCAGCCCTGCTTGGCCTGGTAATAGCAGTACACCGGCAGCGCCACGACCATCAGCAGGATGATCTCACCGGTCAGAGGCCAACGCGCCCAGTACAGCAACTCGGTGGCCATCACGAACGCGACGCCGGCCAGCACCGGCAGCGCGGCGATGCGCAGCGGGCGATGCAACTCGGGCGCATGACGGCGCAATGCCATCGCGCTGATCGGGCCGGTGAGGTAGGAAATGATGGTCGCCACAGAGATCACTGCCGCCAGCGTGCCCCAACCGCGGAAGAAGAACAGGAACACGAACGACACCGCCAGGTTGAAGAACATCGCCATGCGCGGCACGCCCCAGACCGGGTGCAGCTTGCCCAGCACCGACGGCATGGTGCCGTTCTTTTCCATGCCGTAGACCATGCGCGCGGTGGTGGCGGTGTAGGTGATGCCGGTGCCGCTGGGGCTCACGAAGGCATCGATGTACAGCAGCATCGCCAGCCAATGCAGGTTGACGATGATGGCCAGCTCGGCGAACGGCGAGCGGAAGTCGATGCCGTGCCAGCCGGCCTTGGCCAGCAACTCCGGCGGTACAGCGCCGATGTAGGCCACCTGCAGGATCACGTAGACCACCGTGGCCAGCGCGATCGAACCCAGCACCGCAAACGGAATGCTGCGGCCCGGGTTGCGCGCCTCGCCGGCCAGGTTCACCGGGCTCTGGAAGCCGTTGAAGCTGAAGACGATGCCGGCGGTGGCCACGGCGGTGAGCACCGCCGCCAGGTCGATCACGTGTTCGTCGCCGTGGATGCCGACGCTGAAGTTTTCGCTATGGAAGCCACTGGCGATCAAGGCCACGCCGGTCGCTGCCGGCACCACCAGCTTGAACACGGTGATCAAGGTATTGGAGCGCGCGAACAGCTTGACGCTCCAGAAATTCAGGAAGAAATACACCAGCACCAGCACCGCCGAGATCAGCAGGCCGGGCACCGACAACTCCCCTGCTCCACCGGGCGCCTGCACGTATAAGCCTTGCGCCCACGCCCACGGCCAGGAGGCCATGTATTGCACCGAGGCCTCGGCCTCGACCGGAATCACCGAGACGATCGCGATCCAGTTGGCCCAGCCGGCGATGAAGCCCACCAGCGAGCCGTGCGAGTAATGGCTGTAGCGCACCATGCCGCCGGACTCGGGGAACATGGCGCCTAGTTCGGCGTAGGAGAGTGCGATGGTGGTGATGATCGCCGCGCCTAGGATCCAGGCCCAGATCGCGCCGGGGCCGGCCAGGCCGGCGGCGCGCCAGGCGCCGAACAACCAGCCGGAGCCGATGATCGAGCCCAGGCCGGTAAGCATGAGGGCGAAGGGGCCAACGTCGCGGCGTAGCGATTGTTCGGACATGAAGAGCCTGGCTGTGAGGACGCCGTGAACCGGCAACAAGCCTGTAATGATCGCAGAAGCGGCCGCTCATCGTCAGTGCGTATTCAGGCTTGTATCCGACAACTGCCTAGCCGTGGCAATCGGCGCTGGGTGCCTTGGCATCCACGCAGGTATGCGCCTCACGCGGGACGCCGCGCAGTGCGCGTACCTGCCCTGCGGCCAACGCAAAGCTGTCCAGGGTCTTGCGTGCGCAGACGGGAGCGGCTGAGCCAGCGTCGGCCGTGCGCGCGGCGCAGTGTTCTTCATAGACCAGGTAGTGGCAGTGCCCGCTACTGCTGGCAAGGCAATGCACGTTGGTTTCGGTGGCGGTGGCCAGGGTCTTGCTGAAGATCACGTCCTGGCCATCGCGGGTGGCGCGGGTGATGGAGGTGGTGCCGTTACGGTCGTGGCAGCCGGCCAGAGCGAGCAGGCAGTAAACCAGTGAGGCGATCAGGCGCATGTCGGCAATCCTTTCAGTCGATGCGATGGGGGGAACTGGAGCGGCCAAAAAAACTGCTGTGCTCACCGTCGGGCGGGCGCTCGCCACGTGTTGCCAGCCGCTGTTACATGCCGCGGAACAGGGTCATGAATGGCTGGCTGACGGTGAGCGTTTCGCTGCGCCCGCGCAGGGCCAGCCGCCCCTTGCCGGTGTCGTCGCGTACCACCGAGGCGACCGCCTTCATGTTGACGATGGTGGAACGGTGGATCTGCTTGAACACCTGCGGGTCCAGCACGTCGAGCAACTCGCGCAGCGGCGTGCGCAGGATCGCTTCGCCGGCGGCGGTCATCACCGTGGTGTATTTCTGATCGGCCTGGAAATACGCCACTTCTTCCAGCGCGATCAAGCGCGTCTCGCGGCCGCTGCTGGCGGTGAGCCAGGCCAGCGGCGGTTGCGCGCTGGGCGCAGCCGGGCGTGCGGACAGGCGCTGCAATAGGGCCTCCAGCACGCTGCCATCCGGCTGGCCGGCGGCGGCACGCTGTTGCACGCGCTGCCAGGTGGCCTGCAGGCGCTCGCGGGCGATCGGCTTGAGCAGGTAATCCACCGCGCCGTGTTCAAACGCATCGATGGCGTACTGATCGTAGGCGGTGACGAAGACCACCTGGGTGTGCGGGCTGCTCTCGCGCATCGCACGCGCCACTTCGATGCCGGTGAGCCCGGGCATGCGGATATCCAGAAACACCACATCGGGTTGTTGCGCGGCGATGGTTTCCAGCGCGCTGGCGCCGTCCTCGCATTCGCCCACGATCTGCAGTTGCGGGCACACCTGCGCCAGCAACTGCAGCAACGATTGCCGCAGCAATGCCTCGTCTTCGGCGATCACCGCACGTAACGCACTCATGCCTGCACCTGCGTGGTGTGTGTCTGCGGGTTGGGCAATGGCGGCGGCATGCTCACCGCTGCGATATGCGCGGGCAGCGGCAAGGTGATCGTGGCGGCCACCCCGCTGGGGAAGTTGGAGACGATGGCAAAGCTGGCCTTGCCGGCGTAGATCAGCTGCAGCCGCTCGCGCAGGTTCTTCAAACCGATGCCGGTGCCCTGACTGTGGGTGTTGAAGCCCTGGCCATCGTCGGCCACGGTGAGCGTGGCATGGTCGTCGATGCGACGCGCCAGGATCCACACCGTGCCGCCGCCGGGCTTGGGTTCCAGGCCGTGCTTGATCGCGTTTTCCACCAGCGTCTGCAACATCATCGAGGGCAGCTGCAGCGCGCGCAGCTCGTACGGCACTTCCACCTGCAAGGCCAGCCGCGTGCCCATGCGGATGCGCAGGATTTCCAGATAGGCCTGGGTACGTTCGAGTTCTTCGCCCAGGCTGGAGATGGCACCATCGGCACTGGGCAACGAGCTGCGCAGGTACTGGATCAGATGCCCGATCATGATCTCGGCGCGCGGCGGGTCGGTGCGGGCCAGCACCTGCGCGCTGGCCAGCGTGTTGTAGAGAAAGTGCGGCTCGACCTGGGCGTGCAGCAGATTCAGCCGTGCCACGGCCAGTTCCTTCTCCATCACCGATTGCTCGGCCGCGGCCTGCTCGTCGCGACGCTGCTCGCCAACCCGGCGTACCACCGCACGATTGATCGCCTCGGCGTTCTCGAAATTGCTGCCCTCGTCCACTGCGAACAAATCCACCCAGGCACCGGCATCGGGCTCGCACAACACGGTGACGCTGCTGGTGCCCTGCCCCGGCGTGATCGTCACCAGCACCTGATTGCGCTTGATCGCAAAGCGCGCGAACAGGTTCCAGCGCGAGGGCTGACGTCCTTCATAGGGATCGATACGGCGCACCTTGGCGCGGATCAGCAGGCTGCCCGGTGCGCATTCGATGTCCTGCACGCGCGGCAGTGCGCGCACCGCTTCTTCGACGACGGCGAAGCTGGCCTGCACGTCCAGTGGCACTTCGATCTGGCGCCGTTGGCGGGTGGACAAGGTGTCGTGATCCAGACGACCGGCGATCAGCCGCACCCGCCGCACATGCGTGACCGCACTCATCAAGGCCAGCGTCAGTAGCACCACGCAGATCAGCCCGAAGAACGCGCCGGTGGAACCGAACAGCTGCGCCCACATGATCCCGGCCACCACCAACGCGGCAGCCCAGGCGAACACGATACGCACGATCAGAAAGACGCTGGCAGACACGGGGGCGACTCGTTGGGTTGGGACGCGGCGAGCATAGCCGGCAAGCGCGCAGTCGAAAGCCCAAAGCGACGAATGGCCGCCAGCGGCGCCTCAATTGCCTGGATCGCGGCACGAAACCCGGCCTTCCCGGCAGTGGCAGGCATGCAGGTGCGCGGTATGCTCGGCGTCTGCGGCGTTGCGCCCTGAGTCTTGAAGATGCCGGCTGCCGTGCATGAAAGAGGCCTGGCGTGTGCAGATGCCGCGCCGGGCATGTTGCTCCATGCGCAAGCCGCGTTGCCCTCTATCGCCTTGCCATCCACCACACACTTGGGAGTCGCATGCACCGTCGTCATTTTTTGCAGAGCGCCGGCCTTACGCTTGCGGCCGCTTCCACCACTAGCTGGGCCGCGACCGGCCCTGCCAGTGCAGCACCTTCTTCGCCGCTGCCGGCTGCGGCGCCTGGCGCGCTGCCGAGCCAGTTCGCCGCATCGCCGCCGCTGGCGCCGATCCACGCTTCGGTCGATCGCATCATTGCCATCAACGGTTGCACGCGGCCGTTCCGTGCGCAGGGGCCGCGGATCGAGGTCGAGCGCATCGGTCGCAAGACGGTGGTGCACAACTACGGGCATGGCGGCAGCGGGTGGTCGTTGTCGTGGGGTGCGGCCGAACACGCGCTGCGGCTGGTGCGTGCGGCCGATGCCAATGCGCGTGAGCTGGCGGTAATCGGCTGCGGCGCGATCGGGCTGACCACCGCGCTGGTGGCACAACGCGCCGGCTTGCGCGTGCGCATCTATGCACGCGAGCGCCTGCCGGATGTGCGTTCGTTCTACGCAACGGGCGTGTGGTCGCCGGACTCGCGCGTGTGCACCAGCGAGCACGCCACGGCCGACTTCAAGACACGTTGGGAAGAGATGGCGCGCATCTCGTTTCGCCGCTACCAGACCTTGCTCGGCTTGCCGGGCGAGCCGATCGAATGGCGCGATGGTTACGCGTTATCGGATGTGCCGTTCGACCAACCGCTTCCATCGGCCGAAGCGCACGAGCCGGACTATCCGCCGCTGGAGCGCGAATTGATCCATGACCTCGGCCCGCGCTCGCAACCGGTCGCTCCCGGCAGTCATCCGTTCCCGGTGCCGTTCGTGCGCCGCTATAGCCAGCTGACCTTCAACCTCAGCGCCTATGCGCGATTATTGATGGACGACTTTCTGCAGGCCGGCGGCGAGCTGTATACCCGCAGCTTCGAACACCCGCGCCAGTTCGGCGATCTGCGCGAGAAGATCCTGGTCAATGCCACCGGCTACGGTGCGCGTGCGTTGCTTGGCGACGACAGCGTCATCCCGGTGCGTGGGCAGACCGCGCGCCTGATTCCGCAACCGGACGTCACCTACGGGCTGGTCTGGCGTGGTCACAATCTCAATGTCGTGCCACGCCGCGACGGGCTGCTGGTGCAAGCGCAAGGCGCGAACGATTTCAACAATGCCGATGCCACACCGGATCACGCAGCCTCTGCAGCGGCGGTGCGCGAATTGGCGCGTCTGTTCCACTCGGCGTGAGCTGTTGCGCGAGCGCCAGAACTCACGCGTCGCTGAGTGAGGCCTGCAATGCGCGGGCCAGTGCGGCATCCCCGCTGACCAGTTCATCCCAACGCAACACCACGCCTTTGCGCTTTCCCTTTTCGACCAGCTTCAAACCCTGCGGGTCGATGATCAAGGTGTAGGTCGACGCGCCGATGTGCAGTTCTCGGCGTAGCGGTTTAGAGCGGCGAACAAAACTACTGCGCAGCCGTCAGGCGGGCGCGGCCGGTGCTCGGAATCCTCATGTATCACTCGTACACTCCGGTTCCTGCGCGCCGTCCGCACCCGCCTGACGGCTGCTCGCTACGTTTTTTTAGCCGCTCTTATCCAATGGCGTCATGCCAACGTCTCGCGCAGTGGTGGACCACCGTTGTAGCGCATCGCGGTGGCTGCACGACGCTCTTTTGCAGCCTCCCTGCACGGGCTACGGCACAGGCCGCCATCGCATCGGGATCACCGCATCCACCGATCCCGCTAACACGTCGGTGACTAGCTTAGCGACCCATGCGAGACAGCTTGAAATCCGGTCACCGCGACCTTGCAGCACTGGCGTGCGTCACGCCCGTGCAATGCGATGCCGACGTGACGGAGCCGCTGGCTCGCAGGCAGTTGAAGGCATGACGCGCACACGGTGCACCGCACTGTTGACCCACCTATCCACTCGAAGGAGCCGCCCATGGCGATCAAGACAATTGAAGAGCTTTTCATCCACGAACTGTCGGACATCTACAGCGCAGAAAAACAGCTGACCAAATCGCTGCCGCGCCTGGCACGTGCGGCGACCGAGCCCAAGCTGGTTGAGGCATTCAAGGTGCATCTGGAAGAAACCCAGGGCCAGATCGAGCGGATCGACCAGATCGTCGAACTGCTCGGCATCAAGCTCAAGCGCATCAAGTGTGCAGCGATGGAAGGCCTGGTCGAAGAAGGCCGTGAGGTGATCGAAGAGATCGAAGCCGGCCCGGTGCGCGATGCGGCACTGATCGGTGGCGCGCAGAAGGTGGAGCATTACGAGATCGCCTCGTACGGCACCATCGCGGCCATCGCCAAGCAGCTCGGTTACTCCGATGCGATCACGTTGCTGCTTGCAACCCTGGAAGAAGAAAAAGCCACCGATGAAAAGCTGACCCTGCTTGCAGAGCAAGGTGGCAACCAAAAAGCATCCAAGACCAGTAAAGCGGCCTGATGCATCGCGCAGTGCGGCACTGCCGCACTGCGTCTGCCCGCGTCTGCGGGCATCACCCCCGAAAGCCAGAGCCCCGCGTCTTCTGTCCGCTTACCGAGTGGCAGTCATCCCGGGTGCCAGCCATGGAGCACGACACATGTTTATGCATAACAAGCGGTTGATGTATACCGTCCGCGTTGCCGAACCGAATCCGGATCTGGCCACGTTGATGCTCGAGCAGTTTGGCGGACCGCAGGGCGAACTCGCCGCTGCGATGCAGTACTTCACCCAGGCATTGGGCGAAGACGATCCGGGCCGCAAGGATTTGCTGTTCGATATCGCCACCGAAGAACTGAGCCACCTGGAGATCATCGGCTCGATCATCGCCATGCTCAACAAGGGACCGAAGGCGGTGTTGTCCGAAGGCATGGAAGAGGCCATGGAGATGCGCTCCATGACCCAGAACAGCACCAGCCACACCCAGCAGATCTTGTACGGTGGCGGCCCTGCGCTGGTCAATTCCAGCGGTGTGCCGTGGACGTCGGCGTATGTGGACTCGATCGGTTGCCCGACCTCCGACCTGCGTTCCAACATCGCCGCCGAAGCACGCGCCAAGCTGGTGTACGAGCGTCTGATCACTGTCACCGACGATCCGGGCATCGTGGATGCGCTGCGCTTTTTGATGACACGCGAGGTGGCGCATCAGAAGTCGTTCGAGAAAGCGCTGTACTCGATCGAGCCGAACTTCCCGCCGGGCAAGCTGCCGGGTGACCCGCGCTTCACCGACACCTACTACAACATGTCGCAGGGCGAAGGCGACATGGTGGGTCCGTGGAATGCCGGCGAGCAATGGGACGTGGTTGCAGACCGCGAACTGCAGACTGCAGTCGATGGCGGTGATGGCTCGGCCACGGTTGCGTTGGACGCGACCCAGACCGACGCACTGGACGCGATGTCGTTGCGTCTGCTCTCCAATCCGGAGCTCGACCGCGTGACCGGTGCCGACCTGGGCGCAGGCCCGGGTGCCGGCTCCACCACCGGCGACATCCAGCGCTGAACCTGCTGAGTGCCAGCGCACCCAGCATTAGCCCGGGGCGTTCGCGACCCGGGCTTTTTAGTGCGACGACAGATCATTGCAACGACGGCATAAGCTGCACCAAGCCAGACAGTTCGGAGGCTGCTTGAAAACATCCACACCGACCATCTCGACTGGTCCTTGCCCGCCCACCGTCGCGGGACCTTACGCGGCATGGATGCCGCGTAAGAGCTTACAAGGACGTACTTGCAGCGTGTCCCGCGATGGTGGGCGGGCAAGGGCCCTGCAGCAAACCCGCAGATCAACCGCTCTGCCCCCGACGCATCCACACCGTTCAATCACCTCTCAAGGCCACCAAGACCGGTTCCAAGCCGAACCGGTCGAAGGCTTGATGCCCTAGCCGCGTGCGATGCATGCGAAATGCATGACGCATGACCATGCTGCCTTCTGCAGCTGACACAACATCGCACGACCAGAACGACGAGGGGCCCCCAGGGGCCCCTTTATATTTGCTGCCTGACATTCCCCACCTAAACGCGCGCGATCTGCGCCGAGTGTTCCTCGCTGGTCCAGTCCGGCCGTACGCCGGCTGCAGTCGTATAGCGACCCAACTGCCAAGGCGTGAGATGCAGCATGGCCACTTTGCCGCCGACATGCAGCCATTGTTTGACATCGCCATCGATGCAGAGCGGACGATGCGTGGGCATGCTGGCCGACGCGGCCACCAGCAAGGAGAACCCCATTTGCAGGCGGCCGCCGATATCCATCACGTTGCGCAGGCCCGCTGCATACACCGCGCCACTGTCCTGACTCAACCAGGTGGCGGCCGTACTGCCATCTGCAGAGGCCGTGCAGACGAATCCGCATAACGGAATCGCACAGCGCTGGGTTTCCCAGATCGCCAGATCCACGCCGCCCAGCCAGCTCGGCTCCTGCGTGTGGATCGAGCGCTGCTGTCCGGGAGCGCGTCGACCAAAGGTGGCACGTTCTTCGCGTTTGCCGCCCCGATCGGCGATCAGAATGTCCGCATCGGCGCCCACCCCGACCTCGACCCATGCGTTGCTCGCCACGCGGGCGGACAACTGAAGAATGCGCGTAATCATGACGACTCCACCGTGTACGTCCCAAGGACTCGGGGTCGGTACGCACAATGCGCGCCAAGTCTTCGACTGACGCGGACACCGGTGTTGCAAGGATTTCCGTGACTTCGGCTACATCTTCTTTTTAGCGACGATCGAACAGGTCGCAAGATGTGCGCTGTTGCGCAATATTTTCCGTGACCGGTGCATGTGCATGCAGATCTACATGTAGACATCCACGCACGCGTACTTACTTCCTGAAGTTGAAGAGATCGCTCTTTGAAGCGCCTGCTTACGCGCGTTATTAACGCCGGGTGCGCGCACGATGCCGGCGTGCGGCGTCAGACCGCACTTTAGTTCCGGAGTTTTTATGTCCAACACAACGCTACACGGCCGCCGCATCCTTGTGGTCGAGGACGATTATCTACTCGCCCAATCGCTCAACGACTTGCTGATCGAAGCCGGTGTCCGTGTGGTCGGACCGGTGGGCACTGTGTCCGACGCGCTTTCGCTGGTGACCTCGGGCGAGGAGATAGACGGTGCGTTGCTCGACGTCAATGTGCGCGGCCAGCCGGTGTTTCCGGTGGCCGATGCATTGCTGGAGCGCGGGGTCCCGTTCTCGTTCTGTTCCGGCTATGACCGCTACACGCTGCCAGTGCGCTTTGCGCATCTGTCGTACTGCATGAAGCCGTACAACCCGCGCGCGATCACCACGCTGCTGAGCGACCAGGCTCAACCGGCCGAGCATTATTGATCATCATCTGATCGGATCTCACCGACAACCCGTCACCGATCGGAAGTGTCGGCCTGGGTGTCTTTTATCTGCTGCCGGGCGCGCTCTTCTTCGCCGAGCTGATTGAGCAGCTCCACCGCTGACTGATGTGCGCTGCGCAAGGTCTCCAGTGGCTTGGAGGCCTCGTTGCGCAACGCATACAGCGCAAATCCCATCACGTTGAGGCGGTTGCGCAATTGGTGCAGCAGCTCACGCCGCTGTCCATCGGATGCATCGGCCACTACGCGTCCTTGTCGCTGAGCCGGTTGTGCAAGGTCCGCACACTGATGCCCAACTCGCGTGCGGCGGCCTTCTTATTGAAGCGGGTGCGTGCCAATGCTGCTTCGATCATCGCGTCTTCGGCCTGCCGCATGGTCCAGCCTGCGGGAATCAACAATCCGTCCTCGTCGGCCTGCGGCACGGTCTGCTCCACATCCGGCGCACTCAACAGGTCGCCATCGGAGCGTAGATACAGATAGCGGATGAACGAGCGCAGCTCGCGCACGTTGCCCGGCCAGGTGTGGTATGCCAGATAGCGCAGCAATGACTTGGTCGGCAACTTGCGCGTGCCGTATTTGACATTGAGTTCGTCGATCACACGCAAGCCCAACAGCCGCGCATCTCCCCGCCGCTCGCGCAGCGGCGGTACCTGGATCGGATATTCGTTGAGCCGGTAGAACAGATCCTCGCGCAGCACCGCTTGCTCGCGCTGCACATGCTGGTGGGTGGCAGCGACCACGCGCGCATCGAGCGGGATCTCTTCGTTGCCGCCCACGCGCATGAAGCTGCGCGATTCGATCGCCCGCAGCAGATAGACCTGCAGACGCTTGGGCATTTCGCCGATTTCATCCAGAAACAGCGTGCCGTCGGCAGCCTGCTCCAGAAATCCGGCATGGCGACGATCGGCGCCGGTGAAGCTGCCGCGCTCGTGACCGAACAGCTGACTTGCCAGCAGTTCTTCTGGTATTGCGCCGCAGTTGACCGGCACAAAGCGGCCGCGACGACCGGAGACACGATGGATGGCGCGCGCGACCAGATCCTTGCCGGTACCGGTCTCGCCGGTCACCAGCACGTTCAAGTCGGTTGGTGCCACGCGCACGATGTCCTTGCGCAACAGCACGATGCTGTCGCTGTTGCCGACGATGCCCAGGTTGCCCTGCTGCGCTTCACGAAGACCGCCGAGCACACGCTCCAGGCGTTCCGGCGCGAATGGCTTGGTCAGGAACTCGCTGACCCCGAACTGCTGTGCGCGGCCCTGGGTCTCATAGGCGTAATCGCCCGACACCACCACGATCTGTGGCGTGTGATCCGGGTCGAGCCGTTCGATGAGATCGAAACCGCTGCCGTCGGGCAGTCCAACGTCCACGACCAACAGGTCGGGGAAATTGCTGTCCAGCCAACGGCTGGCTTCGCCAAGGGTGTGCATGCCCTTGGCCCGGAAGCCGCTATCGGTGGCTAACTCCACCACCTGATCGCAGAACTCCACGTCGTCGTCGATGATGGCGCAGGAAAGACGGTCCATGGGCGCTTCTGTCCGCAAAGTGCTGATACATGTTCAGTTGAGAATTGTGACGACGGCGCGAAAAAGCGCCGCTCACCACGTCGAGTGGCACACCGGTGTCATCGCCATCAGGGATGAGCGTAGCTCTTTCCCCAATGTCGAGCCCGCCGCGCCGATCTTGACCGAAGTACGCATGGCAAATCCTGGTTACGCCAGTGCCAAGCGTCACGGTTGGGCTCGGTCGCCGCAGCGCGAGTGCCAAAACGCCACGACGTGCAAGGTTTTGCGACGGCTGCCACGCCAGTCCGAGGCGGATGCCATCATCGATGAGCCACTGGATCAGCTCGCTTGCGCTGTTACATCGCAATCTAGGCGTCAGCTGGCGCTGACCTGGGCCAGCGCCATGCGAGGCGTTGGGCGAACCGTTCCAGCAGGGCCGGTCGGGTTCGATGTGCTATCCACAGCCTACGCACTCATCGTGGAGAGCGTGTGTACAGATCGCTCAACCCCGCGTCCTGTGCGGCTGTTGAAACTAAAAGCGCCCGCAACTGCGGGCGCCTTCATCGGTATCGCATCGCGGAGGACTCAGCGGTTTTCCGACCCATCCGGGCGTTCGTAGTCCTGCTCCGGATCCGCTTTGTTGACGTCGCGGTCTTCGTCGGGCATGTCGTGCACTTTTCGTTCGGCATTCTCGTTGCGCTGCTCTTGCGGCGTGAACGGCTTGCTCTGATCATCGTCCGGACCCCACGGCTTCTTCGGTTCGCTAGCCATCGCGGTTCTCCTGCCTGGTTATCGTGCCACCACGCTAGGCAGGCGGACATTGCAAGCTGGTGAACAAACCTGCGTCACCGTGTGAAGTGATTGCGCAGATGGCCCCGCCGAGCACGCCAAGTACGCGTGATCCGAACATGCTCAGCCACCGGTTTGCGAATGCGGTGCCGCCACCGGTTTGGACTGCGGCGAATCCTTCTGCCGTAGCCAGATAGTCAACACCACCAGCGCGAACACCGCCAGGAATTCGCTCTGCCAGTTCTGCATCGATTCGAACCAGAACCCGGCATCGGTGAAATGGTCGAGGATGCTGATCGGCGGCAACCCTTTTTGTGTGCGCTCCAGCAACGCAAGCCGCCAGCTGCCAAGCAGATGCAGGACAAAACTCATCAGGAACAGCGCGCCAAATGCCAGCGCCAACGAGTGCTCATACACGCGCAGCCACAGCCCACCGGCACGCACCGGCCACGGCGTCTGGCCCGGCTTGATCTCGGCGCTTTCTTCAGCAGGATCGAGCGGACGCGACTCGGCCGAGCCCACCTGGCGCAGCTTGACGGTCAGCAGCACATACATGCCCATCTGCAGAAACTCGCTCTCCCAGTTCTCGAACAGGGCCGAGACGAAATGCGGACTGTGCAGATACGCGGCCAGCAGCAGCGTTGGCTGGCCCTGCTCCGTCAACTCCGCGTTATAGGAATGCAGGCCGGCATAGATCTGGCAACCGATGAAGAGCAGCGTCAGCGCAAGCAGACACAACGACAACCCATTGCGACGAAAGAACATGCGTAACTCCTGACGATGCGCGCAGTATCGAGCGTGATCGGCAAAAGCGCATGAAGTCTGCGCGCACTGCCCGCCGTGAGGTCGGCTGGCGTGCTTGCTGACAACGTGAACGCGCCGCGCGCAGCACACATGCCGGCGACATCGTCTAGCCCGGACGTTTACGTCTGCATGACCACACTGACACTCACGTTGTAGTGATCCACACCGTCAGGAGACCCCACATGCCCGTCCCCAATTACCCACGCCCGCCGTTCAAGCCGCAGCAGCAGGGCTTCCCCGGCCGGACCGAGAAGATGGATCCACGCCCGGACCATGGCGAAGACAGCTACGTCGGTCATGGGCAGCTGACAGGCAAGCGCGCGCTGATCACCGGTGGCGACAGTGGCATTGGTGCTGCCGTGGCGATTGCCTACGCACGTGAAGGCGCCGACGTGGCCATCGCGTATCTGCCCGATGAGCAGGAGGACGCGGCCAGAATCGGTGCGCTGATCGAGAAGGCCGGCGTCAAGGCGCTACTGGTCGGTTGCGATATCAGCGACCCGCGCCAGGCCGCAGCATTGATCGAACAGGTCAACAGCGCCTTCGGCGGACTGGACATTCTGGTCAACAACGCCGGCTACCAGAAATATTTCCAGAATTTCGAAGACATTACGCTGGACGAATGGCGCAAGACCTTCGACACCAATGTGCATGCGGTGTTTCATCTGGTGCAGCTGTCGGTACCGTTGATGAAGGACGGTGGCTCCATCATCAATACCGCCTCGGTGCAGTCCAAGAAACCCACGCCAAATATTCTTCCCTATGCCGCCACCAAGGGCGCGTTGGCCAATCTCACCATTGGCCTGGCCGGCGTGCTGGCCGACAAGCACATCCGCGTCAATGCGGTGCTGCCCGGCCCGATCTGGACACCGTTCATTCCGGCAGGCATGGACGAAGAGTCGGTGGAAAACTTCGGCAGCCAAACTCCGATGGGGCGGCCCGGCCAGCCGGTCGAGCTGGCATCGGCCTACGTGATGCTCGCGGCCGACACTGCCAGCTACACCTCCGGCACGTTGCTGACCATTGCCGGTGGGGCCGTCACTCTGTAACCCGCTCCACGTTGTCGCCAAACCCGCGTTGCTCTCGCAGCAACGCGGGTTTTTTTTGTGTGCAGCAGCGTGCGCATGTGCATTTTAGATTCGATCAAAGGCTTGGTTGGCCGATCGCGCGGTGCCCTTGCCGCTCACGGGACACGCCGTGAATCCGTCCATGGAGGCTCAGTGGCGGCATCCATGCCGCCACATGGTCCCGCAAGCGGCAAGGACACCGCACCAGGGAATTTGCAGGTTGCTTTGTTGAAAGCTGTCTGTTGACAGCCTTGCGTTGCGAAGCTGATCGAATGCGCCTCCGTTATCCGAACAACGCACGTAATGCACTGCTTGCAACTATGCACACCGACCCTCTTAGATGGTCCTTGCCCGCCTACCATCGCGGGACCTTACGCGGCATGGATGCCGCGTAAGAGCCTACATGGACGTACTTGCGGCGTGTCCTGCGATGGTGGGCGGGCAAGGACCCTGCAGCAAACTCACAGCATCAAGAGCGCAGCGAAGACATCGCACCAGACAGGTCGCTGGCTGCTTTGTTAAAAAACATGCGTACCGATCAACTTGACTGGCCCTTGCCCGCCTACCGTCGCGGGACCTTACGCGGCACGGATGCCGCGTAAGAGCCTACACGGACGTACTTGCGGCTTGTCCCGCGACGGTAGGCGGGCAAGGACCCTGCAGCCAAACCGCAGATCAGCCGCTCTTCACTGAAGACCCAACTCCCAAGCTCAGCAATAAATCGTCGGGAAATAGTTTTGCCAGCCACTCCTGGCAATCAGTGTGCGCGACTAAAAAACACACAGCGCCGGTGAGTAAATAGTCAACGCCTCACTCGCGTGGCACACACCTACCCCTGCGCCTGTTCTCACGTTCTGCCACCTACCGTAGATCGTGTTGGACAGTGATGCATGTAGCCCTCTGCTCGCCCAGACCTGGCTGCCGCCCAATGCGTAGCTGCACATCAGCACGCTGCCGGCGCGATGACATCACCCAACACGCAGGCAAACGTGCGCGGTGGTGATCCGCGTCCTGGGTAAGCCGGCGCCTCAGCGCCCTCCACAAGGCAGGCAATCAATGAGAATTTTGGTCACCGGCGGCACCGGTTATATCGGCTCACATACCTGTGTGGAACTGGCGCGACGTGGGCACGACGTGTGCATTGTCGATAATTTGAGCAATTCATCCGAGCGCGTGCTCGACCATCTGCAGTATCTGATGGGAGCTCGACCGGAGTTCCATCGCATGGATGTGCGCGCACCAGAGCTCGCTGAGTTGCTGAGCAGCAAGCGTATCGATGCCGTGCTGCATTTTGCCGCACTCAAGGCCGTTGGCGAATCGGTACGCGAGCCGCTGCTGTATTTCAACAACAACGTGACCGGCACGCTGGCGCTGTTACGTGCGATGCGCACTGCCGAGGTGTCCAACCTGGCGTTCAGCTCCTCGGCCACCGTGTATGGCGATGAAAACATCAGCCCAATCAAGGAAAGCGCGCCGTTGAAGGCGATCAATCCCTACGGCCGCACCAAGCTGATGATGGAAGAAATGATCGGTGATTTGAGCATCGCGTGGCCCGAATTCAATGCCGCGCTGCTGCGTTACTTCAACCCGGTAGGTGCGCATCCCAGCGGGTATCTGGGCGAAGATCCGCGCGGCGTGCCGAACAATCTGATGCCCTATATCGCGCAGGTGGCCGTCGGCCGCCGCGCTGCGCTGCAGGTGTTCGGCGATGATTACCCTACTGCCGACGGCACCGGCGTGCGCGATTATCTGCACGTGATGGATCTGGCGCGCGCGCATGTGGATGCCATCGACTACCTGCAGCGCGAGCGCAAGGGACTGGTGGTGAACCTGGGCAGCGGCCGCGGCCACAGCGTGCGCGAGGTGGCTGCCGCATTCGAGCGTGCCAGTGGCTGCCGCATCCCGTTGAGCATCGCACCGCGCCGCGATGGCGATGTGGCGGTGTATTACGCAAACGCCACGCTGGCCAATCGGCTATTGGGCTGGAAGGCCGAATACGACCTGGACCGCATGTGTCGCGATACCTGGCGTTGGCAGCAACTGCATCCGGACGGCTATGCGACCTCGCGCCTGACCAGACCGCGCACCCCGACCACCGTGCCCGAGCGCGAGCTCGCGCGCGAGCTGGTCACACCGTCACGTCGCTTGTTGCCAACGGCAGAGGGACGCCGCCGCAACGAGGTGGCTCGCACCCTGCTGCCTGCAGACCGTCTCTCGCGCGTGTGATGCGGGCTGATTCCTTTCCTTTTTGATTGAGGGCATTCCATGAGCTGGGCTGGTCAGTTTCACTACGACATCGGCAACACCCGCCGCGCCGTCGCATCCGACAACACCCCGCAATTCGACCCATCGCGACCCACGCTGTTGTGCTTGTCGCATCTGCGCTGGAGCTTTGTGTACCAGCGCCCACAGCATCTGATGTCGCGCTTTGCGCGTGATTTCAATCTGCTGTTCTGGGAGGAGCCCATCGCCTGCGACGAACCCGAGCCGTGGCTGCAGGTGCGTGGCGAAGCAGGCGGCCTGCATGTGCTGGTGCCCCGGCTGCCGGCCGGTTGCGAAGGCGAGGCGGCCGTGCAGATCCAACGCCAGTTGCTGGATGGCTATCTGGCCGAGCTCGGTGTGGACGATCTGGTGCTGTGGTACTACACGCCGATGAGTCAGAGCTTCAGCGCGCATCTGCATCCGCGCGTGATCGTGTACGACTGCATGGACGAGCTGTCGGCATTTCGCGGTGCGCCGCCCGAACTGGTACAACGCGAACGCGAACTGCTGCAGCGCGCCGATGTGGTGTTCACCGGTGGCTACAGCATCTGGGAAGCAAAGCGCGCGCTGCATGCCAACGCACATGCCTTCCCCAGCAGTGTGGAGGTGGCGCATTTCGCCGCGGCACGTGCGCCCCAGCAGGAGCCTGCCGATCAAGCCGGCATCGCGCATCCGCGTCTGGGTTTCTATGGCGTGATCGACGAACGCTTCGACGTGGAGCTGTTGCGCAGCATCGCCGCGCAACGCCCGTACTGGCAGTGGGTGATGATCGGCCCGGTGGTCAAGATCGACCCGGCCGAGTTGCCGCAAGCCGACAATATCCATTACCTGGGTGGCAAGAGCTACGACCAATTGCCCGGCTATCTGTCCGGCTGGGAGGTGGCGTTGATGCCGTTTGCCATGAATGCCTCCACCCGCTTCATCAGCCCGACCAAGACGCCCGAATATCTGGCCGGCGGCTGCCCGGTGGTCTCCACGCCCATCCACGATGTGGTGCGCACCTATGGCGACACCGGCGTGGTGCGCATTGCCAACACGCCCGATGCATTCGTTGCCGCGTGCGAAGCCGCGCTACGCGACGGCGCCGACCGCGAGCAGCTGCTGGAAACCGCTGACCAAGTGCTGGGCGATATGTCCTGGGACCACACCTATGACTTGATGAAGGAGAAACTCACGTGGAAGCAATGACGCCTTCGGGCACCGTTCCGCTGGCGAGCACCCGCACCCTCGGCGGTACCCGGCGCGGATTCGATTACCTGATCATCGGTGCGGGCTTTGCCGGCAGCGTGCTTGCCGAGCGCCTGGCCGCAGGCCTGGGCAAACGCGTGCTGGTGGTGGATCGTCGCCCGCATATCGGCGGTAACGCCTATGACTTCCACGATGACGCCGGTGTCCTGATCCATCGCTATGGCCCGCACATCTTCCACACCAATGCGCAGCGCATCGTGGATTACCTGTCCAACTTCACCCAGTGGCGGCCTTACGCGCATCGTGTGCTGGCGCAGGTAGGCGAGCAGCAGGTGCCGATCCCGATCAACATGACCACCTTGAACCGGCTCTACGGTTTGCAGCTCGCAACCGAACAAGACGCCGCTGCATTTCTGGCCAGCCGCGCCGAATCGGTGGCCGATATCCAGACCAGCGAAGACGTGGTGATCAATCAGGTGGGCCGCGAATTGTACGAGACCTTCTTCCGCGGCTACACGCGCAAGCAATGGGGTCTGGATCCGTCGCAGCTGGACAAGTCGGTGACCTCGCGCGTGCCCACCCGCACCAATGACGACGACCGTTACTTCACCGACACCTTCCAGCAGATGCCGCTGCACGGCTACACCCGCATGTTCGAACGCATGCTCGATCACCCCAACATCAAGGTGATGCTCAATACCGACTACCGCGAGATCCGCGACGAGCTGGACTACGACCAACTGGTCTACAGCGGGCCGGTGGACGAATACTTCGACTATTGCTACGGCAAGCTGCCGTATCGCTCGCTCAAGTTCGAACACAGCACCGTGGATCAGGAACACTTTCAGGCGGTCGCCACGGTCAACTACCCGGCCGAAGATGTGGCCTACACGCGCATCACCGAGTACAAGCATCTGACCGGCCAGCAACATCCCAAGACCAGCCTCACCCACGAGTACCCATCGGCCGACGGCGACCCGTATTATCCGATTCCACGTGCGGAGAATGCCGCGCTGTACCGGCGCTACGAGCGCCTGGCGGCAGAGACGCCCAATGTCACCTTCCTTGGGCGGCTGGGCACCTACAAGTACTACAACATGGATCAAGTGGTCGGCCAGGCATTGGCCTTGTTCAAGCGCATCGAAGAGGCAGAACACCAGCGTCACGCCGAACTGGCTGTCTGATCGGCAACACCCCGCCCCACCGCGCTCGCGCTGCGGGGCAGTCATCGATGGTCGGTTGCCAGCGTGCAACCGATCGTGCAGCAGGATGTCAGATGCATACCCCCACAGTGTTCTACAGTTTTTTCATGGCGGGGTTCGAGTGTTCGACCCATCGCCGCCGCGATGGCCGCCGGCTGGATCTGATCGCCGGCACCAAGCACGACTGCTGGGCCGCCAACGATTACCGTGCCGTCTCGGCGCACGGCTTGCGTACTGTGCGCGACGGCTTGCGCTGGCACCTGATCGAACAACGCCCCGGTCATTACGATTGGTCCAGCTTTTTGCCGATGCTGCACGCGGCCAATGCCGCCGGCACCCAGGTGATCTGGGATCTGTGCCATTACGGCTGGCCGGACGATGTGGATATCTGGTCGCCGAAGTTTGTCGATCGCTTTGCACGCTTTGCCGCTGCGGCCGCGCAATGCGTCAAGAACGAAACCGACGCGGTGCCGTTCTATGCCCCGGTCAACGAGATCTCGTTCTGGGCCTGGAACGGCGGCGACCACTCAGGCATGTATCCAAAAGCACGCGGACGCGGCTTCGAGCTCAAGCATCAGCTGGTACGCGCCACCATCGCCGCGATCGATGCGGTACGCCAGGTGGAACCGCGCGCGCGCTTCGTGCAGGTAGACCCGGCCATCCATGTGATCCCCTCCAACGACCGCCCCGGCCCGCGCCGCGAAGCCGAACGCCTGCGACTGGCCCAGTTCGAAGCCTGGGACATGATCTGCGGCAAGCAATGGCCTGGATTGGGCGGCACACCGCAACATCTGGACATCATTGGCCTCAACTACTACGCAGACAATCAGTGGTATCTGGGCGGCACACCGATCCTGCGCAGCTCAACGGATTACCGCCCGTTTTCGGCCATCATGGACGAGTTCTGGCAGCGCTATCGGCGTCCGATGTTCGTCTCCGAAACCGGCGCCGAAGCCGACAAACGCGGCCCCTGGCTTGACCATGTCGGCAGCGAAGTGGCACTGGCGATGCAGCAAGGCGTGCCGATGGAAGGCATCTGCCTCTACCCGGTGCTGGACTATCCGGGCTGGGACAACTACCGCCATTGCCCCACCGGCCTGTTCGGTTATGCCGATGAGCAGGGCGAACGCCCGTTGCATGCCGGACTGGCCAGACAACTGCGTCGCGAACACGAACGCTTTGGCCTGCAAGTGCCGCAGCTTGCACTGGCCGACATCGATACGTGACAACGCCCACTGCCCAGCCGGAATTATTGCCGGACACGCCGGCACGCTTTCTGTGGCATTACGTGCGCCAGCGGCCCTGGCATTTCAGTGGGTTGTTGTTGTTGATCATCGGCGCCGCCGGCTGCGCGGTGTCGGTGCAGTACGGCATGAAGGTGCTGGTCGATGCGATGGCCACCGATCAACGTAGCCAGGCCAATGTGTGGTTGCCGCTGGGCGTTTTCATCGGCCTGATTGCGGTGGAAAACCTGCTGTGGCGCCTGGGCGGCTGGTTGGGCTGCAGCACTGTTATTGCCAGCGTGGTGGATATCCGGGTGGATCTGTTCCGCCATCTCACCGGGCACCCCATGCGCTATTTCAGCGAGCATTTCGCCGGTGCGCTGGGGAATCGCATCACCGCGCTCGGCAGCGCGGCCGGGCAGATCTACGGCGGGCTGGCGTGGAAGATCGTGCCGCCGATCGTGGATTTCATCGGCGCCATCGTGTTGCTGCTGACCGTGGATTGGCGCATGGCGGCCACGCTGGTCGGCTTCATCGGGATTGTGGCGGCCATCATCACCAGCTTCGGCATCCGCGGCCGCGCCAAGCATCAGCGCTTTGCCGCGCAGGCCGCACGCGTGGGCGGTGAGTTGGTGGATGCGGTCTCGAATGTATGGACGATCAAGGCATTTGCCGCGCGCGATCGCGAAAGCGCCCGGCTGGCAGAACAGATCGGCTATGAAGCCGTCGCGCACCGGCGCAGCTGGATGTATGTGGAAAAGGCCCGGGTTATCCATGACATCTGCCTGTCGTTAATGGCCGGCGGCATGTTGATCTGGGCAATCGGCATGTGGCGTGCCGGCGCGGTGAGCGCAGGCGATGTGGTGCTGGTCAGCGCGCTGACGTTTCGCATCCTGCATGGCTCGCGCGACCTGGCGCTGACGCTGGTAGATACCACCCAGCAGCTGGGCGCGATCGCCGATACCTTGCAGATCATCCTGCAGCCGCATGCGTTGGTGGATGCGGATGCGCCATTGGCGCTGGCCGAAGGCGATGTGCGTTTCGAACATGTGCGCTTTGCCTATCCCGATCGCCCGGCGGTGCTGCACGACTTGAATCTGCATATTTCCTCAGGCCAGAAGGTAGGCATCGTCGGGCCATCCGGCGCCGGCAAATCGACCTTGATTGCGCTGATCCAGCGACTGGACGATGTGGAATCCGGGCGCGTGCTGATCGACGGCCAGGACATCCGCAGTGTGAGCCAGGACAGCCTGCGCGAAAAGATCGCAGTGGTGCCGCAGGAAACCGCGCTGTTCAACCGCAGCATTGCCGACAACATCCGCTATGGCCGGCCGGACGCCAGCGATGCAGATGTACAGGAGGCAGCGCGGCACGCCTTCTGCGATGGATTCATCCGGCAACTGCCGCAAGGCTACGACACCCAGGTTGGCGAGCGCGGGGTGATGTTGTCCGGTGGTCAGCGGCAGCGGCTGGGCATCGCGCGTGCGTTTCTCAAGGACGCACCGATCCTGATCCTGGACGAAGCCACCTCGGCACTGGACACCGAATCGGAGGCGGAAATTCAGGCCGCGCTGGATCATCTGATGCGCGACCGCACCGTACTGGCGGTAGCCCATCGCCTGTCCACGGTGATCGGCTTCGATCGCATCGTGGTACTGCAGGAAGGCCGCGTGGTCGAAGACGGCAATCCTGCACAGCTGCGCGGGCATGGCGGCGTCTTCGATGGGTTGTGGCAGCGGCAGGCGGCTGGATTCGAGCAGGCAGCGCCTGACGAAACGTAAGCATGATGCGGCCTGCGCGCGGCGCCGCATCCGGTGTCGGGACACGCCGTGAATCCGTCCGTGGAGGCTCAGTGGCGGCATCCATGCCGCCACATGGTCCCGCCCCCGGATACGACACCGCGCTTCCACCTTTCGCGACTGCGGATCGGCAGGCAATATCGTCGCTCTTTCTGCAGCACCGACAACATCCGAAGGTGCTTGCACGCGTACCGGCGTGGGACCTTACGCGGCATGGATGCCGCGTAAGAGCCTACATGGACGTACTTGCGGCGTGTCCCACGCCGGTACGCGTGCAAGCGCCCGCAGCAAACCGAAGTGTCCGCGCAAACCGGCAAGCATCGTGCGCGGCGATAGTCAATTAGCGGGGTGCCATCCACCCTTTAAGGCTACTGAGAGGCAAGCAACATCTTCGCTTTTCCGCAGCCACCGACAAAACCTGAAAGGTGCTTGCACGCGTGCCGGCGTGGGACCTTACGCGGCATGGATGCCGCGTAAGAGCCTACATGGACGTACTTGCGGCGTGTCCCACGCCGGTACGCGTGCAAGCGCCCGCAGCAGACCGAAGCCTTCGCGCAAAACCGGCAGGCGTCGTGCACGGCGATAGTCGATGCCTAGTGCCACATCCATTATCGGAACACGCCATGCATGCACACAAGACTGCTATGTACCGGCACCCATGACACCGCAGAGCCAATCAAGCGATAAGGACATCGCACTTCCAACCTACTCATCTGCGAACAGGAAACGAAAAGACAACTGCGCCCACCTGACGATGAGCGCAGTCGTTTTGTTGGCCGCTACAAGAGCGACCAGCAATCAATCGATCAATGTGGCTGGGTCGACTTGGTGCGCAGCGCCTTGGCATGTTCAAGGTGCTGGGCAATGGTTTCGCGGGCACGCTGCAGTTCCTTGCCCAGATCGCTCGACCCCGGCTCGCTGCTCAATTGCGTATCCAGCAGTGCCAGCGCCTGCTCATGGCTGGTCACGCTGGCCTGCAGGTACTGCGTTTCGAATTCCTTGCCGTTCAACCCGTCAAGACGCTTGCGAGTGCCGTCCGCACGTGCGGATGCGGCTTGCGCCAGGGTGCCATTGCGGTCCGGCGCAAAACGGCTGAGGTCGGTCAGCGCAGCGCTATGGGCTTCATCCATCTTGCGTGCGAACTGCAGCGATTCGCCGCCGATGCCTTTCACTACAGCCAGTTGCGCCAGCGTGCGCTCCTGCTCGTTGAAAATGACCAGTGCGCCCAATGCCTGCTTGCGATCGGTGGAGATGTTGGCGTCGGTGCGCAGTGGGTCGCCATGCGGTGGTGTCGCACTCTTGCCGGCAGGTCCGGTCAACGTGGTCTGTTGAATGTCGCGGTCGCTGCTGGTGTCGCTTGCCGCATCGGTCGATTGGCCCTGACGACGCTGCCACGCCTTGTATGCCACATAGCCCACGGCGCCGGCGGTTACCATCTTGAAAAGTCCCATTACTGCCTCCTGAGTGATCGTTGCTTGGCGATCATTGATTGTCGGGTTCGCATCGCGATGTGTGGAATGACTGCAAGCGATTTGACGAGTGATCTCAGGGTGCGATTGCGAGGGTTATCCAGACGTGACTTGCGCATCAACGCGGCGTCGCCAATCGGACGCGTCCACACCATGCGCACGCTGTGTGCTGATGGGCTTAACGATGCTGCACGAACACTGCATGGGTTGCCGCGCATCGACGGCCTTTTCGGGAGATCTCAATGCTTGCCCTCAACTATCACGGCTCACGCGATGTACGGGTTGAAACCGTGCCGGATCCTGTGCTTGTCGAACGCGACGATCTGATCCTGCGCGTCACCGCAACGGCCATCTGCGGCTCGGACCTGCATCTGTATCGCGGCAAGATTCCCGATCTGCGCCATGGCGACATTCTCGGCCATGAATTCATGGGCATCGTCGAAGACGTTGGCCCCGATGTCACTGCAGTCAAACCGGGCGACCGTGTGGTGATTCCGTTCGTGGTCGCCTGCGGGCGCTGCTTCCACTGCGTGCTGCAGGAATTTTCCGCGTGCGAAACCACCAACACCGGCAAGGGCGCGGCATTGAATCATAAGGACATGCGCCCACCGGCGGCCTTGTTCGGCTTCAGCCATCTCTACGGTGGTCTGTCGGGCGGGCAGGCCGAATACGTGCGTGTGCCCAAGGCCAATGTCGGCCCGCTGGTGGTGCCCGATGTCCTGCATGACGAGCAGGTGTTGTTCCTGTCCGACATCTTGCCCACCGGTTATCAAGCCGTGGTCGATGCCGGCGTCAAACAAGGCTCCACCGTGGCCATCTTCGGCGCCGGCCCGGTCGGCCTGATGGCTGCGGCGTGCTGCCGCATGCTGGGCGCCGAACGTATCTTCATGGTCGACCGCCACGCGTATCGGCTCGACTTCGCCTCCAAGGCGTATGGCGTCATCCCGATCAACTTTGACGAGATCGACGACCCGGCCGATGTGATCGTCTCGCAGACCGATGGCCGCGGCGTGGATGCCAGTATCGAAGCGGTGGGCTTCGAGGCCGAAGGCAGCGCGGTGGAAACCGCACTGACCACCTTGAAGCTGGAAGGCAGCAGCGGTGTGGCGATCCGCCAATGCATCGCGGCGACGCGTCGTTGCGGCGTGGTCAGCGTGCCGGGCGTGTATGCCGGCTTCATCCACGCTTTCCTGTTCGGCGATGCCTTCGACAAGGGGCTCACCTTCAAGATGGGCCAGACCCATGTGCAAAAACATATGCCGCAGTTGCTGGAACATATCGGCAACGGCGATCTCAAGCCGAGCGCGATCATTTCGCACCGCATGCCGTTGGCCGACGCAGCGCGTGGCTACGAATTGTTCGACAAGAAGCAGGACGATTGCCGCAAAGTCGTGCTGACGCCGTAACCATTGGCGAACAGGCAAACACAAGCGGCGCAATCGATGCGTGCGCCGCTTGTCTACCTCACTCGTTTGAGATGCAGATCAATCCAGCGGTTTGGCCGGCACGAACGGCGACACCGGATCGCTGGCCGGAAAGGTCTCTTCCAGCGCATCGTCCTGTAGCGCATCCTGCTTTTCTTTCTCGCTGCGCTGATCGTCGTGATCGCTGCTGTGGTCGGGTGTGGACACGGTTTGATTCGAGGTGCTCATCGAGAGTTTCCTGGCTAGGTGGATGCAGACTGCGCCACGCTACGGCGACGCAGCGATGATGCAGGTGAAAGCGGTCTTCGCATCGAGGCGACAAAGGCAACGCATTCCACAAGCCCGCTGCGCGGCGCGCCTGCATCGCATGCGCCGCGGCGTAACCGCCAAGCCATGCAAAGCGAATCGGGGGGCACGGTTCACACCCCGGCACGCCCAGGGTGTATGGTGCAGAGGCGGCCGGAGCCCGGTGTCGCCTTCACTACTATCTGGCCTTCTCCATCAAGAATCTCTGCGAACGCTGCGACGCCGTCTGTTGCCGGCTCACTGTCATGGTCGACTCAACCGACCGCATTCCAAACCATCTGACCACCGTGACGCCGCAAGGCTGGCACGTGATGGCGCGTGACGAGGAAGGTTGGTGCGTGGCCATCGATGCGGCGCGCATGTGTTGCTCGATCTACGACACACGGCCGGCCATCTGCCGCCGTTTCGTCATGTCCGGCCCGTATTGCCGCGACGTGCGTGCCACCTACGACGATCAGCGCCGCCGGGGCATTCCCTTGACGCTCTACAACGCATGAGGATTTGCGATGAATAATTCCCGCCGCCAGTCGATGACCGTGAGCAATCAGCCAGGCAAGCCGCGCTTGTCCGAACAGCGCCTGGCTGCTGATCTGGAAGCGTTTCAGCAGTCCGGTGGCGCGATCGAGCGTCTGGGCGATACGCCTCTGCGTCGTGACAAGAAGCGTGGCGAATCCGACGCTGCACCGGCTGCTGCCGTCGCCGCAAAGCCGGCTGTCAAGAAAAACGACGCAGCTGAAGCGACAGAGACAGCGACAACCGAAGCAAGCGACGCCGAATAAGCGGCGCATCGCAGTGGCAACGCACCTGCGGTGTGGCTGTCGCTGCTGAGTTGGGCGATGGAGAGCGCGCTGCGTGCACACACCGCAGCCGCTGGAAGAACAGCGCCAGCCATCGTCATCTCGACAATGGCCGGTGCCCGGCAGGCAGACCGGCGCCGCCGGCCCGCAGCGCAATTGGCAATTACAGCAACTGCGCGTGCTTGATCACGCCAAGCCCCTGCGCCAGGGACGCCATTTCGTTGGCCAGCGCGATCACGTCGCCGCCGGCTTGCGCGGCACTGGTCATGATGCGCTGATACGCGTCCCAGAAGTCCGGTCCATTGCCATAGGCATCGTGGAACCCTTGCAACTCCAGGACCATGAGATCGGACACTTGCATGTCGGAGCGATCCATTGCGGTCACCTCGTTGGGGAGTCGTCCCCGGCCCGCAGCCTACACGCGTTCACCTTACAAAACAGGGTCGACCGTAAGACGGCGGATTTGAAGCTGAATTGGTTAGAGAGCACGCGCACACCGGCGTGAGTGGTTCGATCTGGCGTGCTGCAACGTGCTGCTGCGTGTAATGACGCGCTTACCAACGCGCACCTTGAATTGCATTGCAACCAACGCTAGTGGATGCATAGGGTGCACAACCCGAGGCAGCGCACGCCTCAGGCTTCGCTACGCACGGCCATCACGCCGCATCCTGCAATCCCTGCTGCAGACATTCCAGCAAGCGGCTCAGCTTGGGCAACAACTGGCGCGCGCGCATCCACACCAGATGCAGCGGCAGGCCTTCGGTATCGCACTGCGGCAGCACTGCGACCAGGCTGCCGCGCTGCAGATGGTGATCGATCAACCAGGTCGGCAGTTGCGCGATGCCCAGCCCGGCCGCCACCGCATCCACCTGCGCTTCTGCATTGCCGAACACCACCCGCGCGTCCATCGCGCGTTGTTCCACCGGTCCTGCGCCATGCCGCAGCAACCACGGGCTACTGCTCCCATCGGCCTTGCCGTACAGCACCGCGTCGTGCGCCAGCAATGCAGCGATGCTGTCGGGGGTGCCACGGTGCGCCAGATACTGCGGCGCGGCGCAGAACACGCGTTTTTCATGGCCCAGGTAACGGTGCCCCAGACTGCTGTGCCACTGATCCGGCCCACCGATGCGCACTGCGATATCGATGCCTTCTTCGGCCATGTCGACGAAGCGATCGGTGAACGAAATGCTTGGCTGCAGGCCGGGATAGCGCTGAAAGAACGGCAGCAACACCGGCAACACCTTGCGCCGGCCGAAGCTTACCGGCAGGTCCAGCCGCAGCCGGCCGGTGGGCGCCTGGCCTTCGGCGCGCAGGACGTGCTCGGCCTCTTCCAGCTCGTCGAGCACCTTGACGCAGACCCGGTAGAACGCCGCGCCGGCATCGGTCAGCGCCAGACGCCGGGTGGTGCGCGCGAACAGGCGCACGCCCAGGCGTGCTTCCAGGCGGGCGATGGCCTTGCCCACTGCCGAGCTGGTCAGGCTGAGCCGCTCGGCGGCGGCGGTGAAGCTGCCGGCATCGGCGGCGCTGACGAAGATGTCGATGCCTTTGACGCGTTCGGAGGGATGCATGACGGCACATTGAAGAACTGAAGTCCGCAATGTACGGAAAATACTCCCGATATACGACTTGGATTCTTTCTTATCATGGCCAGCCCACACTGCGGCGCATGCCATGTCTGCTGTCCGTTCCACCACGTCCACCGCCTCTGCCACCAATGCGCCGGCCACCGCGCGCAGCGGGCTGGCGATCTTCATCCTGGCGTTTGCCGCGTTCGTGATCGTCACCACCGAGTACCTGATCGTCGGGCTGCTGCCCGGCCTTGCGCGCGATATGGAAATTTCCATTTCCGCCGCCGGCCAGCTGGTGACGCTGTTCGCCTTTACCGTGATGCTGTTCGGCCCGCCGCTGACCGCGTGGCTGTCGCATGTGGATCGCAAGCGCCTGTTTATCGCGATCCTGCTGGTGTTTGCGGTCTCAAACGCGGTGGCCGCGCTGGCGCCCAACATCTGGGTGCTGGCCTTGGCGCGTTTTATCCCGGCGCTGGCATTGCCGGTGTTCTGGGGCACCGCCAGCGAGACCGCCGGGCAACTGGCCGGGCCGCGGCACGCCGGGCGCGCGGTATCGCGGGTGTATCTGGGCATTTCGGCGGCGTTGTTGTTTGGTATTCCGCTGGGCACGGTGGCGGCCAACAGCATCGGCTGGCGCGGCGCGTTCTGGATTCTGGCCGCCTTGTCGCTGGCGATGGCCACCGCGCTGGCGGTGTGGATGCCGACGGTGGCCCGCAGCGCACGGGTGAATCTGCGCCAGCAGGCCGGCATCTTCACTGAGCGCTTTTTTCTGGCCAATGTGGCGCTGTCGGTCGTGGTCTTCACCGCCATGTTCACCGCCTACACCTATCTGGCCGACCTGCTGGAACGCAGCGTGGGCGTGCCGGCGGCGAATGTGGGCTGGTGGCTGATGGGCTTTGGCGCGATCGGTCTGATCGGCAATTGGCTCGGCGGCCGGGTGGTGGATCGCTCGCCGCTGCGCGCCACCGCGGTGTTCCTGCTGCTGCTCGCACTTGGCATGGCGTTGTGCGTACCGGTGGCCAAGACCGGGGTGCTGCTCTCTCTGACCCTGGCGGTCTGGGGCATTGCCTATACCGCGCTGTTTCCGATCAGCCAGGTGCGGGTGATGAACTCGGTGACCCATTCGCAGGCGCTGGCCGGCACCACCAATGTGTCGGCGGCCAATGCAGGCATCGGCATCGGCGCGATCATCGGCGGGCTGGTGATTCCGGCCTGGGGCCTGGGCAGCATCGGCTATGTGGCCGCTGCGGCGGCGCTGCTGGGCGTGGTGCTGATTCCGTTGGTGCATCGCGCCCGGCGTTGAGGGAGGGTGTTGCGGGCCAGGCGCATCTGGCCCGCAGCTGTGGTTTCGCTCGATGCGCGTGGCCACGAAAGCGTGCCGAGCCGGATACCGCCGCAGACGGCCCTGTCGTTGGGTGCTGCGCGCTCGGTCTGACGCAACAGTGCGCGCCGAAGTCCCTTGCGCTCCCTCACACCAGGCCGGCTGAATGCCGCCAGGGTCGGCCCTGCCGGCAGGCCCGCAACTGCCGCGCAAAGCGCCGAATGGCGCACATTCCCGTGTAAAATGCGCGGTCTTTGACCGGAAGAATGGCGAAAGTTTCTCCACGGGCGCCCCTCTCGGGCCCGGCGTTCATTCGCCTGCTTGCTCGCCTCAGCGACGTCCACGTTGCCCAGTCCAACCACGCGCTCGCCGACCGGCTGAGCCAGTGGATCGACTGGACGCGCGCGGTGGCGGTGTCCAAGGCGCTGGATGGCAAGCTGCCCGACACCGACGATCTCCCCGAGCCGCGTCCTGCCGATGCCCAGGCCTGCGCACGCGTGCGCGCCGGGTTGGCGACCAGCAGCGTGGCCGATCTGGATGCGCTGGTCGTGCGCCTGCGTGCCGATGCGCGCAACGCCGCCGATCTTGAGGCGCCTGCCCCAATGCCCGACTACGCACCCTTCCGGCAGCACTACCTCGCCATGCAACGCGCGATGCGCACCGCCACCGGCGATCTGCGTGGCCGTCTGCGCGACATGCTGGCATTGGTGTCCAACGAGATGGCGCGGCTGGCCGAAGTGGATGCGGCAATGGAACTCACCCTGAGCCCGCGCGAGCAGAGCTTGTTGAACACCGTGCCGAGCCTGCTCGGTGCGCATTTCGAACGTCTGCGCGATGCCGCGCTCACACCGCATTCGCCAGCCGATAGCGATCCCCCTTCACGCGCCGTCTCCGATGGCTGGCTGGATGTATTTCGCAAAGACATGCAGAGCGTGTTGCTCGCCGAGCTGGATGTTCGTTTTCACCCGATCGAAGGCCTGCTTGCAGCGCTTCGTACCCGCTAACTGGGACCTCATGTTCAGAACTCTTGTCCACCTGTGTGTGTTTCTCGTCGGCCTGTTGGCGGTTTGCTGGGTCGGCATCGGCTATCTCGGCTCCAATCCGCTGGGCGCCTGCATCGCAGCGGTGATCGGCGCCTGTTATGTGGCCGGCGCACTGGAGCTGTACCGCTATCGCCAGGCCAGCGCCACGCTGGATGATGCCGTCGCCGCATTGACCACCGCGCCATCGGCATTGAGCGAGTGGCTGGAGCGTCTGCACCCGAGCCTGCGCAATGCGGTGCGCCTGCGCATCAAGGGCGAGCGCGTGGCGTTGTCCGCACCGGTGCTGACGCCGTATCTGGTCGGCCTGCTGGTGTTGCTGGGCATGCTCGGCACCTTGCTCGGCATGATGGCCACGCTCAAGGGCACCGGCTTCGCATTGCAGAGCGCCACCGACCTGCAGGCCATTCGCGGCTCGCTGGCGGCACCGGTGGAAGGCCTGGCGTTCGCGTTCGGCACCTCGATTGCCGGCGTTGCGACCTCGGCCATGTTGGGGCTGTTGTCGGCACTGTGCCGGCGCGAGCGGCTGCAGGCCGTGCAACGACTGGATCTGAAAATCGCATCCGAACTGCACCCGCATTCGGACGCGCATCAGCGTGGCGAAGTGTTCAAGCTGCAGCAGCAGCAAAGCGCCTTGATGCCGACGCTGATCGATCGGCTGCAGACGCTGATGAGCACCATCGAACAGCAAAGCATCGCCGCCGATGAACGCCTGGCCGCACAGCAGGCCGAGTTCCACGCCAGAAGCGAAGCGGCGTATGCGCGCCTGGCCACGGCGATGGAGCAATCGCTGCAGGCTGGCGTGGCAGAGAGCGCACGCGCAGTAGGCATGGCCTTGCAGCCGGCGATGGAAGCCACCATGGCCAGCATCGCGCGCGACACCGCCGCGCTGCAGGAGCGCGTTACGCACGCCGTACAGCAGCAACTGGATGGCATCACCAGCGGCTTCCAGCACAGTGCCAGCGCAGCGGCCGAGCACTGGACCACGGCCCTGGCCGCACAGGAACGCGCGCAGCACGCGCTCAATGCGCAGCTGCAGACCACGCTGGAACAGATCGCCCAGCAGACCACCGCATTGCAGGAGGGCGTGGGCACGGCCGTGCAGCAGCAATTGCACGGCATCAACGCAGGCTTCCAGGCCGGTGCGCAGAGCGCAGCCGAGCATTGGCAAACCGCATTGGCCGCACAGGAGCGTGCGCAGCAAGCGCTCACCGAGCAGTTGCAGCACACGCTGGAACAGATCGATCAGCGCAGCATCGCTGTGCAGGACGGCGTGACGCAGGCGGTGCAGCAGCAATTGAGCGCACTCAATGACGGGTTTGAACGCAGCAACGCCGCCACTGCAGACAACTGGGCGGCAGTGCTGGCCGAGCAGCAACGCGCAAGCGCAGCGTTGAGCACGCAATTGCACGCCACGCTTGAGCAACTTGCGCAGCAGACCACGGCGCTGCAGGACGGCGTGCAGCAGGCCGTGCAGCAACAACTCGATGGCCTGAGCAGCGGCCTGGAAACCAGCACCGCCGCTGCAGCCGCCACGTGGACTGCGGCAGTGGCCGAACAGCAACGTTCAAATCACGCGCTCACGCAGGAATTGCAGACCACGCTCACGCAGTTCGCCAGCACCTTCGATGCGCGTTCCAGCGCCTTGGTCGATGCGGTGTCCAAGCGCATGGATCAGTCCAGCAACGACACCGCCAGTGCATGGACCGACGCACTGGCACAGCAACAAGACGCCAGCGCGGCATTGGCAAGCCAGCACCAGAATGCACTCGCTGCTGCCACCGCCAGCTTCGATACGCACGCCGCTGCCCTGGTCGGCACCTTGCAGCAATCGCATACCGACCTGCAGGCCGCACTGGAAGCCCGCGACACTCAGCGCCTGGCGCTGTGGAGCGAGCGCTTCGCCGCGATGAGCGCGGACCTGAGCACGCAGTGGGAACGCACCGGCGAGCGCGTGACCCAGCAACAGCAGGCGATCTGCGACACCCTGGCCAGCACCGCCAGCGAGCTGTCCACGCAGGCGCAGGCCCAGGCCAGCGCCACCATTGCCGAAGTGTCGCGCCTGATGCAGATCGCCTCGGAAGCACCCAAGGCGGCCGCCGACGTGGTGGCCGAGCTGCGCCAGAACCTGTCCGAGAGCATGGTGCGCGACACCGCCATGCTGGAAGAACGCAGCAAGCTGCTCGCCACGCTGGACACCTTGCTCAACGCGGTCAATCACGCCTCCACCGAACAACGCGAAGCGGTGGATGCGCTGGTCACCACCTCGGCCGATCTGCTGCAACGCGTGGGCACCCAGCTCACCGAACAGATCGGCAGCGAGACCGGTAAGCTCGGCGCAGTGGCCGCGCATGTCAGCGGCAGCGCGGTGGAAGTGGCCAGCCTGGGCGAGGCCTTCGGCATGGCGGTGCAGTTGTTCAGCGGCTCCACCAGTGCGCTCAACGAGCGCCTGCAACACGTGGCCAGCGCACTGGATGCCTCGCTCGCCCGCAGCGACGATCAACTGGCCTATTACGTGGCGCAGGCGCGCGAGGTGGTCGACCTCAGCATGCTCTCGCAAAAGCAGATCATCGAAGAACTGCGTCAGCTCGATCGCGGTCGCAGCGATACAGGCGATGCCGATAGCAGCCAGGCCACCACGGCATGAGCGATGAGATCGACATCGACGGCGAATCGGGCACACCGATCTGGGCCGCCTTCGGCGACCTGATGTCGGTGCTGCTGGGCGCGTTCGTGCTGATCCTGGTCGGGGTGATCGGTGTGCAATTGCAGCTCTCCAGCCGCCTGGACGAAGAGGTCAAGCAACGTCAGGTCGAAGCGCAGCGTCGCAAGACGCTGGAACAAGCCCTGGCCGCACCGCTGGCGGCCGGCCGCGTGACCCTGGTCGATGGCCGCATCGGCATCCGCGGCAATGTGTTGTTCGCCTTCAATTCCGACCAATTGCAGCCGGAAGGCCGCGAGGTGCTGAAGACGCTGGCCGCACCATTGACGGAGTACCTGGCGGCGCGCGAAGAGATCCTGATGGTCAGCGGCTTTACCGACGACCGCCCGGTGCTGGGTGGCAATCGTCGCTACGCCGACAACTGGGAACTGTCCGCGCAACGCGCGCTCACCGTGACCCGTGCCCTGATCGCCGAAGGCGTGCCGGCTTCGTCAGTGTTCGCTGCGGCGTTCGGCTCGCAACAGCCGGTGGATTCCAATGCCGATGAAACGCGCCGCGCCAGGAACCGGCGTGTGGAGATCGCACCGATTGCGCGTCCTTCCACCTCGCGCGCTTCCGCCACGTCACAGCCAATGCCGGCCGCAACCACGCGATGAGCACGCAGGCGACATCCGCACACGCGCGCCTGGAGCGCTGGCGCGAGCAAGGTGCCGATCAGCTGGATCCGGTGCGTTTCCATCTGATGGAAACACTGGCCGCACGTGCCGGCACGCAGGCCGATGCGGTGCGCGAAGTGCTGGAAGAAAAGCTGCGCAACTTGATCGATGCGTATGCGGCGGCAGTCAAGAAAGCAGCGCGCCGTCGTGCAACTACCGATACCGCGCAGCCGTTGCAACGCAGCGCGCTGGGCGCGTTGGCCGACCAGATGGCAGGCCATGCGGCGTTGATGGAGGTGGACAGCAGAAAGACCGCCACACTCGATACCACGCTGTTTCCCGAGCTGCCGGCGCTGGAGGATTTCCGCCGTACCTGGACCACCGTACGCACCGCCAGCCAGGTACGCCAATCGCTGCAGGAGGCACCCAAGGACGCCGGCCCCCTCAATTCCAGCGTGCTGGTGCATCGCTGCATCAGCCTGATGCGCGAATGCTCACCCGGTTATCTGCAGCACTTCCTCGGCTATGTAGACGCGCTGTCGTGGCTGGAGCAACTGCACAGCGGCGGCGCGTTGGCCAGCGATGACGCCGCACCCGCTGCGCCTGGCAAGAAGCGCAGCAAGCGTCCGTCCACGCGTCGCAGCTAAGAGCGACTCACAAGACGACTGACGACCGCTCGCTACGTTTTGTTAGCCGCTCTAAGAGCAACCGATCGAACCCACGGTCCGTCTCAGAACCGCAACCGCACACCCACCGTCCAGCTGCGCGGCGCGCCGGGATACACCCATTGCTCGCTGTAGGAGAACGCGGCGTAGCGGCGGTCGGTCAGGTTTTCGACCTTGGCATACAGGCGCAGCCGCTCGCTCAGATCGTAGTGACCGACCAGGCGCCACACGGTGTAGGCCGGCAGCACGAAGTCGGTATTGCTATCCACCGACCCCAGCCGCTCGCCGGTGTGCGAGACGCCCACGCCCACCGCCGCACTGCGCTTGCCGGTCAACGGCTGCTCGTAGTTGACGAAGGCATTGCCACTGAAACGCGGCACATTCGGAAAACGTCGTCCCTCGGCCAGTCCGGTACCGGCGGCAGCCTCGCTGCTGCGCGTCACCTGCGAATCGGTGTAAGCCAGGCCCACCGACGCGGCCAGGCGCGGGGTCAGCCGCCCGAGCAGATCCAGCTCCACACCCTGGCTGCGCATCTCGCCCACCGGCAGCGAAAAACTGGTGTCGGCCGGATCCAGGCTCAGCACGTTTTTCTTGTCGATACGGAACGCGGCCAACGTGGCTTCCAGGCCATCGCCGGGCTGCACGTATTTCAGCCCGGTTTCCAGCGAACGGCTTTTCTCCGGTGCAAAACTCTGCCCGTCCGCACCCACGCCACTGTTGGGGCGAAAGCCCGCCGCCACACTTGCATACAGCGACAATGCATCGTCGACATGGAAGATCACGCCCGCACGCGGGCTGACCACCCCATCGGAGGCGCGCTGTGTGGTGCCGCGCAATTGGTTGTCGAGATCCTGCTGATAGTGGTCGTAGCGCAGGCCGAGCAAGGCCTTCCAGCGCGCGCCAAGATCGATCTGGTCCTGCGCATACACGCCCCACACCTGTTGCCTCTCTTCGGTATCGGTGATCGTGGCCAGCCGCCCCGGCTGGGCCACGCCGTACTGCGGTGCGAGCACATCAATGCTGTACGGCGTGGCCGCCGAGCGGGCACGCTGCTGAAAACGGCTGTCGTCGAAGCGATTGCCGTCGACACCGAACAACACGTTGTGGATGACGCTGCCCGCCTGCAAGGTGCCGAGCAGTTCGGCACGCCCGGCGATATCGCGGCCCTGGTAATCGCGGTAGCGACGCTCGCGGCGCAGCGTGCGATCGTCGGCCTGCAGCGTCCACGGCTCGGTGGAAAAACCGCGCATGCCGCTGTCGCGATAGGTCGCCCCGCCCTGCAGCGACCAGGTCTGATTCAAGCCGTGCACCACAAACACCTGGTGACCGGTGGAATGCAGATCGATATCGCCATCGCGCGGCTCGCCCAGAAAACGCGACGCCGGCAGCCGATTGGCATCGCCATCGATGGCGGTGACGCCGCGATCGAACGGCGCATGGATGCGCACGAATTCAAGCTCGTAGGACACCGTGGTATCGGGCGTGGGCATCCATAACAACGAGGGCGCCAGCAAGGTGTTGTCGCTATCGACGGTGTCGCGGAAGCTGCGCTGATCCTTGTGCATCGCATTCAGGCGATAAGCCAGGTTCTCGCCCAGCCGGCCGGTGCTGTCGACCGCAGCGCGATAACTGTCGAAGCGCCCTGCGGACAGATCCACACTGTGCCGCGGCTGGAACAAGGGCTTTTTGGTGACGATATTGACCGCCCCACCCGGCTCGCCGCGCCCGTACAACGCCGAGGCCGGGCCCTTGATCACTTCGATGCTTTGCGTGTTGGCCGCATCGCGCAGGCCGTTGTAACCGCGGCTGGCATTGAAGCCGTTGACCATGTAATCCGAACTGAAATTCGGGTCGCCGGTGAAACCGCGCATCGAGTAGCTATCCCACAGACCGCCCAGGTTATTGGCCTTGGTGATGCCGCTGGCCATCTCCAGCGCACCGGCCAGGTCGTTGACGCCGGCATCCTCCAGCAAGGTCTGATCGAGTACGCGCGCACTGATCGGCAGATCGCGCAGCGGCGCATCGGTCTTGGTGGCGCCAGTGACGCTCAACGCGCGGTACGGCGTGTACTGGCTGCGCACCTGCACCGCATCCAGATCGCGCGCCTGTGGCTCGGCGGCGTCGGCGTCGGCGCAGGCAATGACGCATGCGCAGGCCAGCATGCTGAGCAACGGCACGGTGTGTGGCATGCGTTGGCGCGACGAGAACACGGACATCGGGCAGGACTCCTGAAGGACCCAGGCACGCAATGCCCGGGTCGCAAGTGAAAGAACCAAAGGTGATGGGTGAAACGCAACTGCCGCTATGACGCGGGATCGGCTCTTGCATCGAAACGCGGCGCACGCCCGAAGTCCTCGCGCGTAAATGGCCGGTCGCGAAACAGATAGCCGTAGTAGAACGTCCGCAACGCCTGGTGATAGGCGCGAATGCGATCTTGATAGGCCAATTGCGCACGCAGATCGGTACCTGCCAGGCGCGTCAACGCCGCCTGCAATGCAACCGGCGGCAATACGCTGGCCACACGCTGCGCCAGCGCTTCGCGTCGTTGCAGGCCTTGCCGATACGCCGCGACCTGCGGCGCCACCTGCTGATCGCCGTTTTCGTGAAAGGCGAAATACCACTTGTAATGGAACGCGCTGGTCAACGGCGCAGAATCTGCCCACTGCGGGTTCTGCGCGTAGAAGGCGCGCATGGTGTCCTGGCGCGGAATATCCCAGGCGTGGTTGACCGCCTCGCGCTGCAGCCGCGCGATCTCGCTACCCTGGTTGACCGGCACCGCCTGATTGATCGCCACATGCGCCAGCGCCGGTGCGACCAGTGCCAGCACCACCCAGCAGCTGGCCAAGGCGGTGGCGTGCGCGGCGGGGCGCCAGTGGATGCGCCCGACCAGCACCGCCAGCAACACCCAGAACAGCAGATAGGCACAGCTCAGTGCCAGCACCGCGAGTTGTTGCAGCAGCGGCACCGCATTGAGGCTCGCGGCAATGGCAAACGGCACGCTCAGGCACACCAGCACCGCAGCGGCACGCACCACCACGCGCCGTACCAGCAACGCGGCTCCGGCACCCGGCAGCGCGGCCAGCATGCGTGCGCGCCCGGCCTCGCGTTCGCCCGAGCGCAGATCGAACAGCAACGCGATCACGAACAACGGCAGCAAAAACACCAACACAAATGCATAGTCGAAGCGCCCGGCCAATGCCAACTCCGGGTTGTAGCTGTCGCCATCGTGGATCTGCGCTTCCAGCCCCAGCGCGCGGACACGCAGGATGTACGGCGAGACATCGCGCATGCCCACCGCGGCGAATGCCAATGGCGAGGGCACATCCCAGGTCGGGTGGAAGCTGTAGTAAGCCGCGCTGCCAGCGTCGTTGGTGCGCGCGACATAGTCTTCCACCGCTGCGATGTCTTCCTGCTGCAGCGCTGCGATGCCTGCGATGTTGTCGCGCTGCGCAGCGATGACGTGCTGGCCGGAGATCAGGCTGCACACCGTCAACAGGGCAAGCAACAGCAATCCGGCCACCGCGGCACGTGCACGCAGCAACAGCAGAAGTTCGTACTTCCACAGCACCATCAGCGCGCCACTCCCACACGCCGGCCCGCTGCGATCAGCATGCACAGCGCAGCCAGCAGCCAGGCGCCGACCAGGCCGAGCGCAGCGCCTGCAGCCCTCAGCACCTCTGTGGTGGCCGGCGGCTGGAAGGCGAACACCGGAATCTCATGCCAATGCGCGGAGGAGATGCGCTTGCGCTGGTCGGCGCCGGCATCCTGGGCGGTGTCGTCGGCCATGCTCACGGAATCGGCCTGCAATTGATTGAGCTGCTGCACCAGCGTGTAACGATAACGTTCGGCCTGGGCAAGAAAGCGCTCATGTGCGCGCAGATCGGTTTCCGCCAGTGTCATCGAGAGGTCGCGCAGGGCAACCGTTGGGCTCAGCAGGGCGAACGTGCGCACCAGCAGATTCTGTTCCTGCTGGATGGCCGAATCGCGTGCGGCATACCGTTCGAACAGGCTGGAGGTGAGCCGCTCGCCTTCCAGCGCGAGCAGGCCCTTGTAGTTCACCGGCAGGTCTTCCACGCGCTGTACGCCGTAGCGTGTCAGGGTCTGCTGCTTGAACTGCGCAAAGTGCGGGTCGTCGGGATTGTGGCTGTCGCCGAGCGTGCGCAGATCGCGCTGGATCGCCACATCGGTTTCCAGCCGCGTGGGCAATCGATACGCGGCACTAGCCACATCCGGTGCCACGCGCGGCACCAGCAAGGCCAGCCACACCCACACCGCCAGCGATACCAGCAACGCATCGCGGCCGCGCCGGCACAGCATCGACACCGACACCACCAGCGCGCACCACACCAGCAGATAGACCGCATACGCCAGCACCAGCAGTGCGACCCGCAGCGCCTGGCCCGGCAACAACGCGATGGGCACCAGCCCGACCAAGGCCGGCAACAAGCACGCAGCGGCCACCGCCGCGAGCGCGAGATATTTGCCGCCGAACAATTGCCGGCGCGTCGCGCCCTGCAACAACAACGCACGCAGCGTGCCGGTTTCCTGCTCGCGCGCCACTGCGCCATAGCCCAGAAACACCAGCATCAGCGGCGCCAAGACCTGCAGCACAAAGGCAGGCGTCAATTGACCGAAACGCACCAGCAGCGAGCTCTGACGCACGTCACCGAAATTGGCGGTGTTCTGGCGATGGCCTTCCAGAAACATGCTGTTGCCGGTAAACGCATCCACGCCCGCATCGAACGCGGCCAAAGCCGGCAGCGGGCGATAGATGAAGTGACCGTAATGCACCACCCGATGCGGATGGCGGTCCGGCTGCGCCTCGAAGGCCTGCTGCGCGGCCAGTTGCTGACGCGCGCGGAACTCGGCGACCTCGCGCTGATGATGCGCGGCGGTCAACGCCGCCACCAGCGTGAGCAACATCAGCAACACCACACCGATGGCGGCGGAACGGTTGCGCGCCATGAAGCGCAGTTCTTCGCGCGCGACCAACAGCACAGGACTCATGCGGTAACGCTCATGCAGCCTGATCCTGCGGGCGCGCGAAGCGTGCATGCAAGGTGCGCACATCGAAGCCGCTGTCACCTGCGCCGATTTCATCGGCAATACGTCCGTTTTCCAGAAACCCGATCCGGTCGGCCACATCCACCGCACCAAGCAGGTCGTGGGTGACCATCAGCACCGCACCGCCGCGCTCGCGCACGCTGCTGACCAGGCGGTTGAAATCGGCGATGGCGCGCGGATCCAGGCCGGAGGTGGGCTCGTCCAGCAGCAGCACCGGCACCTGGCGCAAGGTGGCGACCGCGATCGCCACTTTCTGGCGCATGCCTTTGGAAAACCCCGCCAACCGCTGGCTCCAGGCTTCGCGTTGCAGACCGGCAGCGGCGAACGCCTGGCCGATCTCGGCCTGGCTGCGGCGTTGGCCGGCGAGCGCGAGCAGGTAATCGGCATTTTCGATTGCGCTCAGATGCTCGTAGAGCGCGACGTTTTCGGGCAGATAGGCCAGCCGCGCACGCGCGGCGCCGGGGTTGGCGACCGGGTCGATGCCATCCACCAGCAAGCTGCCGGAGCTGGGTTTGACGAAACCGAGCAGGGTGGAAAGCGTGGAGGATTTACCGGCGCCGTTGCCGCCCAATAAGGCGTAGACACTGCCCGGCGCGACCTGCAGATTCAGCCCCTGCAACACGGCGCGGCCGCGGTAGGCCACGTGGAGGTTGCTGACGGAAATCGCGGGGGTCGGTGTAGCGCTGAAGGGCATGATAAGGAAGCTCGCCTGTTGAAATGATATGTTATCACATTAGATGCAAGCGCCTGCGCAGCGCCGCGCTCTTCCCCTTCGATCGAGACCCCTACGCCCCACATGACCTCCGATACGCGTCCCTCCTGCCCGCACGGCTCACCTGCCCCTCCACGCAATCAGCACGCGCCTGCCAACGCTGCCACCGCCGACGCAGCCCGCACTTCCCTGCACGCCTGCGCCAGTTTGCTCGCGGCGACGCTATTCGCTGCCGCACACGCCGACGCGCAGACCATCGACACCAGCGCGCCGCTGCCGCCGCTGCGCGCCTGGCATGGCGCGAGCGAGGCATTGATCGTCAAGCCGGGCGATCCGTGGAGCACGCCGGTGGAGCGCAACGATTTCGCCAGCACGCCCAGCTATGACGAAACGCGCGCGTGGCTGGAACGTCTGGTGGCCGCCTCGCCGCTGCTGTCGCTGGAAGTATTCGGCAAGAGCAGCGAGGGCCGCGATCTGTTGCTGGTACGCGCGCACAAGGGCGCACCCGGCAAGCCGGTGGTGCTGGCGCAGGCGGCCATCCATGCCGGCGAAATCGACGGCAAGGACGCAGGCTTGATGTTGCTGCGCGATATCGCCCAGCGCGGCAAGGACCACCTGCTCGACCAGGTCGATTTCGTATTCGTGCCGATCCTCAATGCCGACGGCCACGAACAACGCGGTCCACTGATTGGCGCGGCATTGCGCGGCCCGCAACAGATGGGCTGGAACACCACCACACGCGGCATCAACCTCAACCGCGATTACCTCAACCTGGAAGCGCCGGAAACGCGCGCGATGGTCGCGTTGCTGCATCGCCTGGATCCGGCGCTCTACATCGACCTGCATGTCAGCGGCGGGCTGGATCATCAGTACGACATCACCTTTACCTTCGCCGGTTGGGGCACCTACGCACGCTCGCGCGCGACCGCCGATTGGTTGCAGCAGCGCTTCACGCCGGCAATGAACACCGCGCTGCGCAGCCAGGGTCACGAGCCGGCCATCTACCCGAGCCTGATCGACGAAGACGAACCGCGCTCGGGTCTGCGCTACGCACCGGAAGGCCCGCGTTATTCCACCGGGTATGGCGATTTTGCCGGCATCCCCACCGTGCTGGTGGAGAACCATCGTTTGAAGTCGTACCGGCAGCGCGTGCTCGGCGACTACGTGTTGCTGGAAGAAGCGCTGCGCGTGGTCGGCCGCGATGCAAAAAAAATCGATGCAGCCAAGCGCGCCGATCGTGCCGCACGCCCGCAGGAATTGATGGTTGCCTGGGAACGCCTGCAACAGCCGATCGCCCAGGTGTCGTTCAAGGGGGTGACCTACACCCGCGCGCTTTCGCCGGTGTCCGGCCGGCAGGAGCTGCGTTGGGAAGGCCGCGACGAAACCTGGACCATGCCGGTGATCGGCTATCGCCAGACCCAGGCGGTGCGCTACCCGCTCGCTTGGTGGATTCCGCCCGGCAACGACGATGTGGTCGAACTGCTCAAAGCACACCGCATTACATTCGAACGCTTGCAGCAACCGCGCCAGATCAACGTGCAGCAAATCCGCGTGGTGAAGGAAGCCGGCACCCAGACGCCGCACACCGACCACATGCACGAAACCTTCGCCGCCGGCAGCATCCGCGTGCCTGCCGATCAACCGATGCGCATGCTGGCCGCCGCGTTGCTGGAGCCGCAGAGCAGCGATTCGCTGCTGGCCAGCGGACGTTTTCGCAATGCCGGCAGCCCCGACAGTGGCTTGTACGGCACCGAGCTGGTGGACTTCACCGAGCGCGTGTTGCGCAGCAATGCGGCTCTTCGCGATGCGTTCGAACGCAAGCTCGCCGACGATGCCGCATTCCGCGCCGATGGCGATGCGCGCTTGCAATGGATCTATGCACGCTCGCCGTATGCAGCGATCAACGGCTGGCGTTATCCGGTGCGGCGTCAGCTGGCAGAATGATTCATCGGTATTGCCGATTCCATCGTGTGGGATCGGCAATGCAGTGCGCGTTTCTGTCGCATCACCCCGTTACCGCAGTGCAGGCGCCCCCACCGGTGCATGCTCGGCCATCAACGCAATCACCCAATCGATAAACACCCGCAGCTTGGCGCTGACATGCCGGTTGGGCGGGAACGCGATCGACAGTGGCATCGGCTCCAGTGACCAGTCGTCGAACAGTTGCACCAGCTCGCCACTGGCGACATGCGCCTTGGCCATGTACACCGGCAACCACAGCACGCCCATGCCGGCCAGGCCTGCGGCCAGATAGGCGTTGCCATCGTCGGATGCCACCACGTAACGCCCCTGCAGATTCACCGCTTCATTGCCGCGCTGCATGACATAGGGCACGGTCTTGTTGTTGCTCCAACGCATGAAACCGACACAGCGATGCTGGGTGTTTTCCAGCGCCTGCGGGTGCGCCGGCGTGCCCAGCCGCTGCAGATACGTCGGCGCCGCATACACACCCGCCTGCAGGTCGCCCACACGGCGCGCAATCAACGATTGATCGGTGATGATGCCGCCGCGCACCACGCAATCCACGTTCTCGCCAATCAGATCCACGCGGCGGTCGCTCACGCCCATATCCAGCTGGATATCCGGATAGCGCGCATGAAATGTCGGCAGCGCCGGCATCAGGATCAGGCGCGCCAATGGGCTGGGCACATCCACGCGCAAGCGCCCGCGCGGCAGCGCCGATGCATCGGACAGGCTAGTCTCCGCATCGTCCATGTCTGCCAGCAGCCGCAGCACACGCTCGTAGTACGCCGCGCCATCGGCGGTGACATGCACCCGGCGCGTGGTGCGGTTGAGCAAGGTCACGCGCAGGCGTGCCTCCAGCTGCTGCACCAACTGGGTCACGCTGGCCCGGCTCATGTGCAAGGTCTCGGCTGCCTTGGTAAAGCTGCCGGTCTCAACCACACGCGCAAACGCCTGCATCGCGTCGAACCGATCCATCGCCGCTCCCAACCCAAAGATTGTTTGGATTCTACAAATAGTGTTGGCCGGGGTTGCCGATTTATCGCAGGCGCGCAAGCGCCTACCGTGGCTGTCTGTTCCGACTAGACGCTTGATGGAGATCCCCATGGCAACACGTGACGTTGTTTTTCCGCAGGGGCGCCACGCCCTGTATGAGCGCCATCGCTATTCCCCGGCGGTGCGCGCCGAGGGCTTGCTGTTTGTCGCCGGCCAGGTCGGCAGCCGCGAAGACGGCTCTCCGGAACCGGAGCTGGCCGCAGAGATCGCCCGCGCCTTCGACAATCTCGATGCCATCCTCGCAGCGGCCGGTTGCACCTCGCAGGACGTCGTCGACGTCACCTTGTTCATGGTCAACCCGGAGGTGGTCTTTGAGGCCATGTGGGAAAAGTGGGTGAGCTATTGGGGCCCGGCGCCCTACCCCACCGTCACCGCAGTGGGCGTGACCTGGCTGGCTGGTTTTCGGTTCGAGATCAAGGTGGTGGTCAAACTGCCGGCACAGCAGCAGTAACCGGTTTCAGTAACTCGTCGGTGGTTACTTCGTTGCTCCTGCGTGCTGCTGAAAAGTCTTTGATGGCGAAATCCCCACTAGCGATCAGTCACTAGCACGGTCGATCGAAGTAACTCAAAAGATCGCCACGCCTGGCTTGCCAGTGCGTGGCGATTTTGTTATCGCGCGCGCTCAAGGCAACAGCAGCACTGTCCAATTCGACTGCATAAAAGACGGCCTTGGCGTTCTCACGCCATCACTTATCGCGCCGGCAACCGACAGGCCACAACTGCGGACGATTATGTCCGTAGAGACTGACGCAAGCTGTTTCAAACCCGTGAATCAGGCGTCTCGATAGAGCATCACTATCGTCAATTTCTACCGCCCTCGAAATCTTAACCAGTCAATTTGAATTGTAAAAATCTCGCTAAAGCAACGATGCAGACGGCCGCTACCGCAATCCAGGGTGTTGCGACGCCCATCACCGTTCTGCCCGCGCGCCGCCATGGCGCTGCGTCCATCACACACAGCCGAGATTTCAATGAAATTGACCGTCAAGCTTCTCAGTGGCGCCATTGCCCTGGTTTCGTCGACCTGCGCCTATGCGCAGCAGGACGCGATGTTTTCCTTCAGCGGCTTCGGCACGCTGGGCGTGGTGCATTCGACCGAAGATCAGGCCGACTTCACGCCCGACATCCAGACCGAAGAAGGCGCAGGCGCGAGTCACTCCACCTCGGCCCGTCCGGACTCGCGCATCGCCGGCCAGGTCAATGCCAACTTCACCGACAAGTTCACCGGCGTATTGCAGGTGACCAGCGAGTACGCCGAGCGTGGCGATTACGATCCGAAGGTCACGCTGGCGCATGTGAAGTATCAGTTCGGCCCGCAGTTCGCCGCCCGCCTGGGCCGCATCACTGCGCCGCTGTACATGCTCTCGGAGTACCAGCGCGTCGGCTACGCCACGCCGTGGGTGCGTCCGCCATACGAGGTCTACAACTACCTGCTGCCGATGGACGGCGTCGAAGGCGTGTACACCATCAATGCGGGCGAAAGCGTGGTCAGCGTGCAGGGCTTTTACGGCCGCATCAATTCGAAGAAGGCCGATGTGTACGCCATGCGCGGCCTGGCACTGGGCCTGGAATCGGGTGCGTCGACGTTCCGCGCCGCCTACATCGTGGGCACCACCGATTTCGACACCCCGCAGCTAGACCGCCTGTTCTCGGCCTATCAGCGCATCAATCCTGCGCTGGCCGATCGCCTGACCACCTACGGCGTTGACGGCAGCTTTGCCAGCGTTGGCTACGCCTACGATCCGGGCAACTGGTTCCTGCGCAGCGAAGTGATTCGCGCCGATTACTCGCCTTCGCTCAACGGCAAGACCACCTCCGGCTATCTCAGTGTGGGCGGGCGTTTCGGCACGCTGACGCCGTCGCTCACCTATGCCAATGTCGATCGCAAGGGTCCGACCATCGCCCCCGGCCAGGATCCGGTCGGTGTGATGACACGCGCCCTGGCGCAGGCCGAAAGCGGTCGTCACAGCTTCACCGCTGCGCTGCGTTGGGACGCGCGTGAGAGCGTCGCCTTCAAGCTGCAGGCCAGCCACATCAACAACAACGCGGGCTCGTTCGGGTCGTTGAACAACATCCAGCCGGGCTTCCGTCCGGGCGGCAGCTACAACCTGCTGTCGGCGTCTGTCGACTTCGTGTTCTAAGAGAGCCCCCATGACCATTTCCAAGTGTTTTGCAGTCTCCCTGCTTGCCGCGTTGTCGCTGACCGCGTTCTGTGCCAATGCCGATGTGGTGGTGGTGATGTCGGCCAAGGGCGGCCCGGACAGCCTCAGCGCCGCGCAGGTGTCGCAGATCTTCCTGGCCAAGTCCAACAGCCTGCCCGGCGGCGGCGCGGCTGTGCCGATCGACCAGGAAGAAGGCGTCGCCACCCGCGATGAGTTCTACAAGAAAGTGGCCGCGCGCGATTCGGCGCAGCTGAAGTCGTATTGGTCGCAGCTGATGTTCACCGGCAAGGCGCAGCGTCCCAAGCGTGTCAGCGGCGATGACGCGGTCAAGAAGGCCGTTGCGGCCACACCCGGCGCCATCGGTTACATCAGTGCCAGTGCAGTGGACGCCAGCGTCAAGGTCGTCCTGAAGCCGTGACCCGCTACCTGCTCGAGACTCAAGTCATGAGACGTATTCTGTCGCTACCGTTGTTCTGGAAAATCCTGATGCCGGCAGCGGTGGCGATCATTTGCCTATCGAGCTATGTGGCCTTCAGTACGCTGGTGTTTCACCGCAACAACGACCGCCTGGAAGCGGTGCGCGACGTGCATTTCCCCATGCTCGATGCGATGACGCGCAACGTGGCAGCGCTGGACAAGCTCATCAACGGGCTCAATGGCGCCGCCGCTGCGGGCGATGCCGATATGTTGGCGGCCACCAAGCCGGTGGCCGACGAGATCCACAGCTCGTACGTAAAATTGCAAAAGGCCGACCCGGCCAATGCGAAAGAGCTGGCACGCCTGGGCAAGGAGTTTGATCAGTACTACAGCCTGGCGCATGGCGTGGCTGCGGCGTTCGTGGAGCAGCGCGAACCCGATGCGCAGCAGATGAGCGCGATGGCGCCGGCACTGGAGACCTATCGCACCACCCTGACCGCCATGCAGAAGCGCGCCGATGCACGCTTCCGCGGCACCGTGCAGGAAGCGCTGGACAGTTCGGTCACCGCAAGCATGGGTGGCCTGATCCTGGGCCTGGTCGGCGCGGTGGTGTGTATTGGTTTTGGCTGGATCGTGGCGCGCGCCATCACCCAGCCGCTCAATCGCGCCATAGGCATCGCGCATGCGGTGTCATCGGGCAAGTTGGAGAACACCATCTCGATCGACCGCAACGACGAAGTCGGCCAACTGCTGCAGGCGATGGACAGCATGCAGCGTCAGCTGCGTCGCGTGATCCAGGCGCAGACGGAGATGGGCGACAAGCACGAGGCCGGCATGGTCAGTCACCGTATTGCCGAGCAGGAATTTCCCGGCGAATTCGGCAGCATGGTGCGCGCCAGCAACACGCTGGTATCCAGCCATCTCGCAGTGACCATGCAGATCGTCGCGTTGACCGAACGCTATGCCGCAGGCGATCTGTCGCAGCAGCTGGCACCGTTGCCGGGCGAAAAAGCGGTGATCAGCCAATCGATCAACGATGTGCGGGCCAGCCTGTTGTCCATCAACGGCGAGATCAAGCGATTGGCCGCGGCTGCGGCGGCGGGCGACTTCAGCGCACGTGGCGACGAGACCGCGTTCGAACATGATTTCCGCCAGATCGTGGTGGATCTCAATCACTTGATGAGCACCTCGGACAAGAGTCTTGGCGAGGTGTCGCAGGTGTTGCAGGCCATTGCCAGCGGCGATCTGACCACACGCATGCACGGCACCTCTTCCGGCGTCTTTGCACGCATGCGCGACGATGCCAACACCACGGTGGATCGCCTGACCGATATCGTCGGGCGCATCCAGCATTCGTCCTCGGAGATCGACACCGCTGCCGGCGAAATTGCCGCCGGCAATCAGGATCTGTCGCGGCGCACCGAGTTGCAGGCCGCCAACCTGGAAGAAACCGCTGCCTCGATGGAAGAACTCACCGCCACCGTCAAGCAGAACGCCGAACACGCCCGTCAAGCCAACGCGCTTGCACGCAGCGCTGCCGGTGTGGCCTCGCAAGGTGGCGAGGTGGTCAGCCTGGTGGTCGGCACCATGTCGGGTATCGAAACCTCGTCCAAGAAGATCGCCGAGATCATCAGCGTCATCGACGGCATCGCCTTCCAGACCAATATCCTGGCCTTGAACGCGGCGGTGGAAGCGGCGCGCGCCGGCGAGCAGGGCCGCGGTTTTGCCGTGGTGGCAAGCGAGGTGCGCACCTTGGCACAGCGCTCGTCCGGGGCGGCCAAGGAGATCAAGGGGCTCATCGATGCATCGGTGGGCAAGGTGGCCGAAGGCTCGGCACTGGTGCGCAAGGCCGGCACCACCATGACCGAGATCGTTGCCAGCGTGAATCGCGTCACCGACATCATGGGCGAGATCACCGCGGCTTCCAGCGAGCAATCGGCCGGCATCGAACAGGTCAACCAGACCGTCATCCAGATGGACGAGACCACGCAGCAGAATGCGGCATTGGTGGAAGAAGCCATGGCCGCGGCACGGGCGATGGAGAAGCAATCCAGCACGCTCACGCAATTGGTCTCGCAGTTCCAACTGGCGCCTGCCACCGAACAGCAGCTGGTACGACACGTCGCATAGCGGGTCGCCTCGATCGATCGACCCGAACGCCTCGCCACACGCTCGACACCCCTCTCTGCACGCACTGCAGACGAGGGGTTTTTCGTTTTGGGATCATGCGAATGCAAAGCTGAGGCGATGCGGTGATCCGGCAATGTTGCCCGGCGAGCCGCCCCCTTCCCATCGAGGAGTGCCCCTGCGTTGCCGACAGGGCCAGCCGAAGCTGGCGTACTTCCTGACCTTCACGTCAGTGGTCCTCCGACATTACCCACAGCGCATTGCTGCTTGCGCACCGCTGCAAATGCGTGGTTCAGACGCGCATCTGCCCGGTCCGGGCATAACCAATCACTTATCGCCTGCGTGCCGTATGCACGAAAAATCCTGATAAACATCACACTTTTATAGAAAAAAGTGGTGCGAGTGCACATTCCTCACGCCTACGTCACCAACAAGAAACATTTGCGTGAGATAGCTGTTGCGCTCGCTAACCACCGAGCCAACCTGTCCCCCTTCCAGCGCGCGTTCCGCTGAACGTCGATCTGCTCACCGGCAGCCGGCGGTGGCTTCGTGCGTCCGAATGATTCCAAGGAGATTCACTCCCATGCGCTTCAGGACCTTCTTCGCCGTTCTGCTTCTCACCGCCTTCAGTGCCACCGCAAATGCACAGGTCGTCACCCTCAACAAGGGCGGTTACACCCTGAGCTACGACTGCACCAACCACACCGCGCTGCGTTACGAATACGTCCTGCAGGCCGATACCGGCTCGGCGGCGCGTCCGTCCAGCTTCAATCTGGATACCGAACTGCCCAGCGGCTGCGCCGGCCAGACCTCCACTGCCTCCTACGCCAGCGTGCGCACCGGCTACGATCGCGGCCACCTGGTGACCTCCAACCACATGGACTACAACGCGACCTACATCCGTCGCGCCAACCTGATGTCCAACATCGTGCCGCAGGTAGCCAGCTTCAATCAGGGCATCTGGGTGCGTGCCGAAAACGTGGCCGAGTGTTACCGCGACATCGCCAGCGTGCAGGTCTACGGCGGGGTGATCTACAGCGACACCACCAACGATTATTTCCTGAGCAGCCACGGCATCCGCACCCCGGATTTCTTCTGGAAGACGATCATCACCGCCAACCCGGGCGGCGGCACGCGCGCGATCAGCTGGCTGATTCCCAACAGCGCCACGCTCGGTTCGCTCGATAGCTACATCGTCAGCATCGACGAACTGGAAGACCTGTACGGCGCCAGCGCCATCGGCATCACCGCTCCGGCCGCCGTCAAGGCCATGCTGCCTGCCACCACCTGGCCGCAGCCGAGCAATTGCGACCTGAGCTGATCACCGGTCAAGGACGCGATGTAGAAAAGCCCGGGCATGCCCGGGCTTTTTGATTGGCTTCACACCATTGCCATAAACGACGACAGATCGACTCGTAGCGTAGTAAGTTGCAGGCAACCGTTACTCCACAAACTCAAACCGCGGCCGTTCAATTCCCTCCACCTCGACCTGCTCGACAAACATCGCATAGGGCCGCACCCACATGCCGATGTCGCTGTCCAACGGGCGGTAGAGCACCAGCGGCTCAAGCGTTTCGCTACTGCGCACGACACCCAGCACCTCGTAACGGCCACCCTTGAAGTGGCGGTACTGCCCGAGCGCAAGGGAAGGCAGTGGCGGCAAATGATCCATGGACGTCAACGTGATCGAGGGCCATCCAGTTTAAGCAGCCAATGCGACCACAGCCAGAAGATGCCGCAAGGCGCGCGGCATCTTCTTGACCTCAGCAACGCACCAGTGCTCACGTTTATTCAGAGCGGCTACTGCTCATCCTCTTCGTCTTTGTCGTCATCGTCCAGATCCACCTCGGCATCCACTTCGTCTTCGATGGCATCGTCGTCGTCGATCTCGCTGTCCTGCGCCGGCCCGTCCTGGATCGCTGCATGATCCTTGCCGGGTGCCTTGACGCCGTTAGGCGGTGTGGTCGGGTCGTCTACGCCGTTTTCGTAACTGCTCATGATCAGCTCCAGCGGCAAAGGACCGCAAAGCCACCCTCCTCCCGGCCATGTGACGCGCACGTGTGTCCTGCGCACCGGCCGGACCGCTCGTCGCAGCCACGTCATCCGGTGACGCATGAGGCTGTCTCGCCGGCACTGCATCCGGCCCGCGCTTCCGTCCGTAGCTACCATCACGCCTACAAAGGAAACACCATGCCGAGCCTGATCCACGATCTGCACGACCTGCTCGCATCCTGGAAGGCCGAGGCGCAAACGTTCGACGCCTGCGACATGCCGGCCTCTGCGCTCGCCTTCCGGGAGTGCCACCGCCGCCTCAGCGCGCTGCTCGGTGAGCATGCGTCTGCTACAACTGCGCTGGGCGCCGCCACCGCAGCGCATGAACGACAGACCTCAGTGACCCACCCGCAAGCGCGCGCCAGCGCGCCGGTGGGTTCCTAAGCGCTCGATCAGCGTGTCGCTGGCCTGATTCAAGCCGACGATGTCGACTGTAGCGCCGTGCGCGCGCAGCTTGAGCACCACCCGATCCAGCGCTGCCACCGCGCTGACATCCCAGAAGTGCGCGTGGGTGAGGTCGATCAACACCTTGGGCGGCGTGCGCAGCACATCGAAGCTGGCGGCAAACTGCCCGGCCGAGGCAAAGAACACCTGCCCGCGCACGGCATAGACCCGCACACCGTCGTCGCGATCGATCTCCTGCACCTGCAACATGCGCCCGACCTTGCGCGCGAAGAACAACGCCGACAGCAACACCCCCGCAAACACGCCTTTGGCCAGGTCGTGCGTCCATACCGTGACCACGACGGTGCCGAGCATCACCACCGAAGAACTTTTGGGGTGCGTGCGCAGATCGCGTAGCGATTCCCAGCTGAAGGTGCCGATGCTGACCATGATCATCACCGCCACCAGCGCCGCCATCGGAATCTGCCGCACCCAGTTGGCGCCGTAGACCACCATCAGCAACAGCACCACGCCGGCCACCATGCACGACAGGCGCCCACGCCCGCCCGAGCGCACGTTGATCACCGATTGCCCGATCATCGCGCAACCGGCCATGCCGCCGAAGCATCCGGCCAGCATGTTCGCCAGCCCCTGGCCGGCGCATTCGCGGTTGCGTTGCGAGGGCGTATCGGTCATGTCTTCGACGATCTGCGCGGTCATCAACGACTCCAGCAATCCCACCACCGCCAGCGTCGTCGACACCGGCAGCAGGATGCGCACCGTCTCCCAGCGCAGCGGCACATCCGGCAGCAGAAACACGGGCAAACTGTCGGGCAGATGACCCATATCGCCCACGCTGCGGATGTCGATCTGCCAGTACGCACATGCCACGGTGAGCACCACGATGGCAACCAGCGGCGAGGGAATCGCCGTGGTGAGGCGCGGAAGCAGATAGATGATAGCCAAGCCTGCTGCACACACCGCATAGACCGGCCATGGCATGCCGATCAGCTCCGGCAACTGCGCAAGAAAGATCAGGATTGCCAGCGCATTGACGAAGCCGGTGATCACCGAGCGCGACACAAAGCGCATCAATGCGCCAAGCCGAAACGCCGCCGCGATCAGCTGCAGCACACCCGCCAGGACGGTAGCCGCCAACAGATACTGCACCCCGTGATCCTTGACCAACTCCACCATCAACAACGCCATTGCACCGGTCGCAGCAGAAATCATGCCGGGGCGACCGCCGGCAATAGAGGTCACCACCGCAATACAGAACGCAGCGTAGAGCCCCACCTTGGGGTCGACACCGGCAATGATCGAAAACGCGATGGCTTCGGGAATCAGCGCAAGCGCGACCACGATGCCGGCGAGCACATCGCCACGCACATTGCCGAACCATTGCTGGCGCAACGAGAGATATCTGGACATTGAAACGACTCCGCGCACCGGCAAACACACGGCGCGAATACATGAACGTCGAACACCTGGACCTTCGCAGAGACTGCGAGCGCGTGATGCGTCAGGTCAGGGTGGCGTCATGGTGTCGGAGGAGATCGCTCTGGACGAATGTCGATGCTAACGCGTTGAAGCACTGCAGAACAAGACAGGCTGCGCAGCCCGCATGCCGAGTTGCTACAGTCGATTCAACACTCGACAATGGATGCCCGATGTTCAAGCTGTTGCTTGTGCTGTTAGTGATCGAGGGCATTCTGCAGATCGCCTGGAATCGGCCGTATTTCAGATGGGGATTGCCCGTGTTCAAACGGCGGATTCAGGTGACCAGCACCCAGCTGGCCTGTTTTTCATTAGCGCAGGTCGAAAACGCGGTTGAACAGACACGTTGGCCAGACCTCAGGTTCCATCCGCTCTCCGAACACGCCTACGCATTTCGTGAGACGTTTCTGGTGTTCGTCGGTCCTGTCTACCCGTTGGTGATGCGGGGGCACATCGCGATCGACCGCAGGCGACGTGAAATCGTCATTACCGGCTTCTGCAACTGGGCCGTGCTGTACATGATCGCCGTCATTCTTGTTCCAGCGCTGGCGATCAAACCGGGCGCTGCATTGATGTTCCTTGGACTTCTCGCACTCGTCTACCTTTTACAACGCAGCCGGTTCGGCAATGTGGAAGCGGCGGTACAGATGCTGCTGAGCACCAACACGACCCCACTTATTGTGCGACCGCGCACTCCACGGAACTAATGGGTCTCGTGTAAGACACAGACCCGCCTGCTGCCCCTGCGGTCGCAAGGCCAGACATCAATCGACCACACACAGCGGCTTTTCTCCAGGGCGCAGCGTCAGCACACGCACGCCGGTACGCGTCACCGCCACGGTGTGCTCGAACTGTGCGGATAACTTGCCATCGCGCGTATGCACCGGCCATTGATCCGGCTCGGCGCGAATCGCCGCCCTGCCCTGATTGATCATCGGCTCGATGGTGAACACCATGCCTTCCTGCAGCTCCATCCCGGTGCCGGCGTGGCCGTAATGCAGAATCTGCGGGTCTTCATGCATCTCACGCCCGATGCCGTGCCCGCAATATTCCTTCACCACGCTATAGCCGTGCTCGCGCGCATGCCGCGCAATTGCATGGCCGATGTCGCCTAATCGCGCACCAGGGCGCACCGCCGCGATCCCTTTCCACATCGCCTGATACGTGGTTTGCACCAACCGCCGCGCCGGGTACGCCACCTCGCCAACAAGGTACGTGGTGCTGGAATCGGCAATGAACCCGTTTTTCTCCAGCGTGATATCCAGGTTGACGATCTGCCCATTGCGCAGCACATCATCGGCCGATGGCACACCGTGGCAGACCACATCGTCGATCGAGGCGTTGAGCACGAATGGAAAATCGTACTGGCCCTTGCTGGCCGGTCGCGCATCCAACTCATCGACAATCATCCGCTCGACAAAGTCGTTGAGTTCCAGCGTGCTGCGGCCTTCGAGCGGCAGCTGATCCAGCGCATGAAACACCTGCGCCAGCAGCTGACCGGAGGCAGCCATCAAGGCAACTTCGTCCGGCGACTTGATCATGCCCGTGCTGGCTTCAAGGCCTGCGGCCGCACCCCCGCCGCACGCAGCTCCTGCGCCACGATCTGCTGAAACGACGCCTCCGGATTCATCTCGCACAACATGCCGACCTTGATCCAGAAATTGGCCTGCGCATTGATCGAGCGGCTGGTCACCGTGCACGCGCGGCGCAACTGATCGTGAAGCTCGTCGTCGATGTTGACGATGCCCATGACTACTCCGAAAGTAACGATATACGAATCATATACGAAACATATATTGCCACACAATTTCGGTTCTCTCTGAGATGAAATGCGCGACCGATCGCCCCACCGACTTTGCTTTCACGCAACTGAATCGGCATTCATAACGCCAACAGCTGAATGCAACCAATTTGTCACATAGGCGCACTCACGCGGGAAGGTCCCCCGGCCGCCAAAGACAAACCATCCATGCCCCACGCAAACCCCTGTTTTCCGCAACTCCCGATCAGCAGGAACGATCGATGAGCTCCGCACAGCGCATCGATGCGCTCACCGGAATTCGCGGACTGGCCGCTTTGCTGGTGGTCTATTCGCATCTCGCGGAAGACGGATTCTTCTCGCGTAGCCATCTGTATCCGGGCGAAGTGGGCGTCATGGTGTTTTTCACCCTGAGCGGGTTCCTGATGGCCTTTCTCTACGGCCACAAGCAATTCGACTACGCCTCCGTGGTGCGCTACGGCATCTCGCGTTTTTCGCGGATCGCCCCGGCCTATCTGTTTGTCGTGATCGGCTCCTATCTGATCTACAACCTGATCGACCCATCGTTCGTCTACGCGATCACCCATCAGAACCTGCTGCGTCACCTGTTGTTCTCCGGCAACGTGTCCGCGCTGTGGAGCATTCCGCCGGAGGTGCAGTTCTACGCGGTCTTCGTGGGCCTGTGGTTCGCACTGTGGAAATTCAGAAACCAAGGCAACGCCTCCGTGCTTGCAATCGTGCTGACCGCGATTTTTCTGCTGATCTCCTACCGCGACCAACTGCCCGGTACCTTTGTCGGCTCAAAGATGCAGTACTTCTTCTCGGGCGTGCTGTTCGGGTTGTTCCGCAATCAAGCCTGGTCCGACAAGGGCATGCGCACGCTTGCGTTGCTGCAAGGCCTGACGCTGATCGTTATCGGCCTGGTCATCGCACGCATCCTGCCGGTGGAATTCGGCAGCAAGCGCGAGTTCTACAACTATCTGGAAGGTGCGTTGTTCTCGGGCATCTTCGTTTTCATGTTCTCCTTCGATACACCGCTGAGCAAGCTGCTGTTCGGCCACCGGCCCATCATGATGTGTGGCGAGTTCAGCTTTTCAATATATCTGCTGAACATTCCGGTGATCTATGTCGCCATGAAATTGCTGGGCGACCACGCGCATACCCCGGCCATGGCCGCGCTGATCACCTTGGTGGTTTTCTTGCTGGCATGGCTGATGTATCGCGTCATCGAGCTGCCCGGTAACACGCTGTTGCGGCGCATTGGAACCAGGCTTTTCGAATCGCGTCCGTCAGTGGCTCCTGCGCGTACCGAAGCGACCGATACCATCAAATAACCTACCGCTTTGTTTGAAGTAGCCGTGCGTTGGGAGCGTCGTGGCCGAGGCTCTTCCCGACGTTCTCGCATCGCGTACTCGCAACGATGAATGCATCAGGCGATGGCGAAACGCTCGTCCGCTGCGGTGCCCTGGAAGCGATCCCGGTAGTCGCCCGGGGCTACGCCCAAGACACGCAGGAAGGTGCGACGCAGCGTCTGTTCGTCCGATAAACCGGTCAGCGCCGCAATGCGCTTGATCGGCGCGTTTCCGGATTCCAGCAGGCGGCGCGCCGCTTCCACGCGTAGCGTTTCCACCGCCTTGGCTGGGGTGACACCGCATGTGCTGCGGTAGACGCGTGCGAACGTGCGCGGCGACATCTTCATGCGGCCGGCAAGCGTTTCCACCCGCAGATCCTCATGCAGGTTGGCGGCCATCCAACCGTGCAGTTCCGCAAAATCGCCGCCCGCGCTGGTCTGCGCCGACAACGGTGCGCTGAACTGCGACTGCCCGCCCGAGCGCTTGACGAACACCACCAGCTGACGTGCCACATCGATCGCAAGCCGGTGGCCATGATCGTCCTCGATCAGCGCAAGCGTCAGGTCGATGCCTGCCGTGACGCCGGCCGATGACCACACATGTCCATCGCGCACGAAGATCTTGTCTGCATCCACACGTACGCCGGGGTGCAAGCTGGAGAGCCGGTCGGCCCAACCCCAATGCGTCGCTGCACGCCGACCATCCAGGTGCCCTGCGGCAGCAAGCAGAAACGCACCGGTGCAGATCGAGCAGAGCCTGCGAACGCTGGCGCCGCGCGCGGCCACCCACTCAACCAATCCAGGCGAGACGGCGTAAACCGCACCGCGGCAACCACCTGGCGCCATCAGCGTATCGATGGCGACATCGTCCAGCGAGGCAATCGCCACCGACATCACCTGCAGACCGGAGCTGGTCGTCACCAGGCCACCGCTCTCGGACGCGACGGTGATCTGGTAGCGCGAACTGCCCCCAGCCAGGGGCGCGCATTGATTTGCGGTGTGCAGTGCCTGCACTGGCCCGGTGAGGTCAAGGACATTCATGTCTTCGTGCGCAAGCAGCACAACGTGACGCGAAGGAGATGAGTCGGACATGGAGGCCTTGCGCATTCAGCGCGGATAGTCGGGATATTCAAATGCCAGCGCAACGCCCTTGGCAGTTGCTCGACCATAGCGTTGCATGATGCCATCGAGCGCACCATTCAAAGCTGGCACCGGCATCGGGTCGGCCGGGGCGACGAGTGGGACCGTGCTGCCCGGCTCGCGCTGTCGATCGGGCACGATGACAAGTCCATGCCGCGTGACAAAGGATGCGCCAGTGGTAGAGACGACGGACGCGCGGCTTCTCCCCGTGGTGGAGTACGCATCCACGGTCAGCGCAAGTGTCGCCTCATCCATCCCGGGTGCGCCCAGCACATCGATCTGCTAGCCACTGTGCAGCCATCGGTTGGTATACAGCACCTGCGCCAGCGGCCACGCGGTTGTGCCAAGGCGGGGACGGAAGGCATCACTGTCGTGCTTCGGCGACCAATCCTTTGCACCGAGCGTCGATGCCAGTTTCTGCGCCTTGGCATGCCCGCTGATGGCCTCAACCAACGCGATCGATGCCGGGATCGCGGCGCTCACGCCCGCGGTAGAGATCCACGTTACATCCGCGACATAACGCCGATTCGGCGTCCAGAGGATGGCGGGAAATGTCTCGGCGCGGCTGGCACTGGTCGACCAATGCGCGGTGGCGCGGCGACCATCGAACACGCCCATCTGTGCGGCGATGAGTGCCCCGTTGCAGATGGTGACGATGGTCGCGCCGTGCGCAGATTGCTGTTTCAACCATGCAAGCAGTCGCGGTTCGGAAGCCTGAGCGGCCACGATGACGTAGTCGGCGCCTTCGGGCTGCGCGGCGTCGAACTGGGCCACGGTTGTGTCTGTCGCGATCTTGAAGCCGGGGCTGCCAAGGTCGGTGAAAGTTGCCAGTGGCCCCTCATCGAGGGTGACAGCGACGACGTCCATGGTGCCGGCACGCGAGAGAATCGCGAACGGCACCAGAAAGTCGCTGACTTCCACGCCGGCATTGTTTCCCACCACCGCAATCACCGGGCGGGCGCGCGCCGTGCGAGCACGGTAGGGCGGCAGCGTCGCCTGTGCCGTTGCAGCGATATCCGGGGCGCCGCGCGCCGGCAGTGCAGACCGCGCCGCCGGCTCGGCACACCCGGCAAGGATCATGCACGCGGCCCAGGTAGCGCGACGGATAACGCGGTGAAACGTAAGGGGAGCCATGGCGATGCCGCAGAGGAGATGTTCGCTGATTCTTCGGCCACAACCTGCTGTCGGCAATGTCGCTGACCCGTCATTTACTGCCACGGCTAACAGGCTAATGGCCGACGACTGGCGCGCGTGTGCCCGCAGCAAACCCGTGACTTCGAGCGCGCCATGCAATGCAAAATCCAACCGCCAGCAACAAGGCCATGGCCGCCGGAAAGGTCTGCGCGCCCCATTGGTCCAGCAGCACGCCGCCGACCACACCACCACCGGCGATGACACTGTTCCAGGCAACGACATTTAGCGACAGCGCAACATCGGCCCCTTCTCCTGCGCTATCGGCAAGTGCAGTCTGCAGCAGCGTCGCGGCTCCACCGAACGTCAGACCCCACACTGCCACACACACGTAAACGACGGGCTGCATGTCCTGCAGTAGCGCCAGCACCACAGAGAGTGCGAAGAACGTCGCCAGCGAGATCAATACGGTGCGACGCAGGTGATGCTCCACCAGCTTTGCTGCCACGCCGATACCAATCAGTGCGGCTGCGCCGAAGACCAACAGCAGCACGTCCACACGATGGCCCAGCCCAGCGTGTGCGGCGAATGGCGCCACATAGGTGTAGAGGATGTTATGGGCCAACATCCACGCCATCACGGTGGCGAGCACGGGACGCACGCCAGGAGTGCCAAGCACCTTGCGCAGCGGCACACGCTGCGCTGCCGATTGGCCGGGATAATCGGGCACCTTCACCAGCACCCAGACGATCAAAACGACTGTCAGAGCCGACATCGCGGCAAACGCACTCCGCCAGCCCAGCATGCCGCCCATCCAGGTGCCCAGCGGCACGCCCAGGGAGAGCGCAATCGGTGTGCCCACCATCGCAATCGCCATGGCCCTGCCCTGCTGTTCCGGCTGCACCATGCGCCGGGCGTAACCGGCCAGCAGGCTCCAAGCCAGGCCTGCGGCTGCGCCAGCAAACAAACGCGCCACCAAGGTCAGGCTGTAGTTGGTTGAGAGTGCAGTGATGGAGTTGAACACCAGGAAGCCGACAATGGTGAGCAGCAGCACGTTACGTCGCCTCCACTGCTGGGTCGCAATGGTCAGCGGGATTGCAGCCACCACCGAACCCAACGCATAAGCAGTCACCGTTTGCCCAGCCAGGGCGGGAGTAATGCCAAGGCCTGCGGACATATGCGGCAACAGTCCTGCAGGAAGGGTTTCGGTCACGATGCAGATGAAACCGGTCATCGCCAGCGCCAACAGGGCGGCGATGGGTAACGGCGCGGGGATTGCACTGGCCGTTGATGTGTTTGGAGAGGTCACATGCTGTCCTTGGTTGAGATAAGTTTCGGGTCAGATCACACCGATCCGTATCGATCAGTACATATATAAGCCAAAAGAAACAGGCCATCTACCGAACAGCCTGTCCATGCCTGCTATCGAAAGAAACATATATGTATCGTTCGGTATGTATATTACGAAGCGACCACATTGTCAACAACATATGTATCGACTAGTCTGTATGTAGGTATCGGAGAGTGCAATGGCACAGATGGGAAGGCCACGCAGCTTCGACCGCGACACCGCGGTTGAGCAAGCGCTTCACCTGTTCTGGGAACAGGGCTACGAATCCACCTCGTTGAGCCAACTCAAGGCGGCGATTGGCGGCGGCATCACCGCGCCCAGCTTCTACGCAGCGTTCGGCTCCAAGGAGGCACTCTTCAAGGAATGCATGGAACGCTACCTGGCGAGCTACGCGAAGGTGACCCACTGCTTGTGGGACACCTCGCTCGGTCCAAAGCAGGCGGTGGAGCTTGCACTGCGCCGCTCAGCCAAGATGCAATGCGAGCGCGGCCACCCAAAGGGCTGCATGGTCACGTTGGGAGTGATGAGTGCACCATCACCGGAACTCTCTGCGCTCTGCACCCCACTGACGCGCTCGCGTGCCCGCACACGCGCCGGCATCCGCGCCTGCGTGGAACGCGCCATCGCCAACCGAGAACTCGGGCCGGATGCCGACCCCGCTGCACTCACATGCGTGTTCGACAGCTTCCTGCTTGGGCTATCCACACTCGCCAGGGATGGCATGAGCTTCAAGGCGATGGACGCTGCCATTACGCAGCTCATGGGGTTCTGGGATGCCCAGACCCACTAGGCAGGCAGCACTTCAACCCGTGCGCCGCAGAACGCCGGGATGGCGTTCGCTGCGGGATGACAGAGCTAGATTTATTTGAGAGCCCGCTTGCCTCGCTGCGCCTGGCTCTCGGGTCAACTTTCGCAGTGAATGACTCAAGCCGCCGGACCTGATTACAGGTATCGATGGTAGCGGCAGCGCGCATTGCGTGACCTTTTAGTCGAAGGTGCCGACAGCGGAAAGCCGCACCAACTCGTCCACCACGTAGCGCACCTTCGGGCGCAAGTGGCGCGTGCGCGGCCAGAGCGCGAAGATTTCGATGCAATAGGCCGTGCACTCTTCCAGGACGAGCTGCAGCCTGCCCGACTGGATGTGCGGGCGCACCAGCGAGATCGGCATTTGGCAGATGCCCAGACCTGCGAT
>NZ_JBWWVR010000019.1:0-82489 GCF_056675575.1 Xanthomonas sp. NCPPB 3959 | reverse complement strand
GATACCCATACCGTCGCAGGCTGGCGCGCAAACGCGCGCTACAAGATCACTGGCAGACACCAATGCCAGGCACCGATGCGCCTGACGTCATTACAGGCGTACGGTCGCTCTTGGCATCATCCCTCACCCCCGGAGTACAGCATGTCGAACACCACCCCCATCACGTTGATCACCGGTGGCAGCCGCGGCCTGGGCCGCAACGCCGCGCTCGCGCTCGCTGCCGACGGCAGCGACATTGTGCTGACCTATCGCAGCGAAGCAGGCGAGGCTGCTGCAGTCGTCGCAGACATCCAGAAGCTTGGGCGTCGCGCGCATGCCTTGCAGCTGGATGTTGCCAATGTCGAGGGCTTCGCTGCGTTTGCCGCTCAACTGAAGGAAGTGTTGACCAGTTGGGATCGCACCCACTTCGATGCATTGGTCAATAACGCCGGCACCGGCTTGCATGCGCCCATTGCCGAGACCACGCCTGCGCAATTCGATGCGCTGTTCAACATCCATCTCAAGGGACCGTACTTCCTGACCCAGACGTTGCTGCCGCTGATTGCCGATGGCGGACGCATCCTCAACGTGTCCAGCGGCCTTGCACGTTTTGCACTGCCGGGTTCGTCGGCCTACGCGATGATGAAGGGCGGGGTGGAAGTGTTCACCCGCTATCTGGCCAAAGAGTTGGGCGCGCGGGGCATCCGTGCCAACACGCTGGCGCCGGGTGCGATCGAAACCGACTTCAATGGCGGCAGCGTGCGTGACAACGCGCAGGTCAACGCGATGATTTCCTCGGTCACTGCATTAGGCCGCCCTGGCCTGCCGGACGATATCGGGCCGGTGGTGGCTGCATTGCTGGCGCCGGGCACCGGTTGGATCAATGCGCAGCGCATCGAGGTGTCTGGTGGGATGTTGATTTAGAGCGGCTAACAAACCTACTGCGCAGCCGCCAGGCGGGCGCGGTCGGTGCTCGGAATCCTCATGTACCGCTCGTACACTCCGGTTCCTGCGCGCCGCCCGCACCCACCTGACGACCGCTCGCTACGTTTTGTTAGCCGCTCTTAAGTACAAAGGCCTGCGCATGACGCGCAGGCCTTTGTGTACGCCACAGCGTCAGTGCATCACTGCAGTGTCTGATCGCCATGCAAGACGGGATACGGATTCACGACTTCGCCCTTCCACCATTCTTTTTCCGGCCCGAGGCGATGGATCTCGAAATGCAGATGCGGTGCCGCAGGATCTGCGTTACCTGTGCTGCCCACATAGCCAATGATCTGACCGCGCTTGATCTGCTGTTTTTCCGCCACACCATCGGCGTAGCGCTCCAGATGCGCGTAGTAGTAGCAATACGTGCCACTCGGGTCGAACTGATACAGCGTCAGGCCGCCGCGTTCGCTGTTGAAGAGTTTCTCGACGGTGCCGTCTGCCACTGCGAGGACCGCTGTTCCGGTGGGGGCGAGAATGTCGATGGCATCGTGCACGCGGCCTTCGCTGCGTGCGTCGGTGAAGGTGTCCTGCAGCTGGCTGCTGCTGATGCCTTGTACCGGAATCAACAAGCCAGCACCTGAAACTGCGGTGCCAGCTGGTGGCGCGGGCGTTGCTGCTGCAGGCGTATTGGCTGGCGCCGCATCGGTTGCCGGCGCAGCGGCAACGGCAGGCGGTGGCGCGAGTGCCGGAGCAGCAGATGCTGCCAGTTCGGTATGCGCCGCGTCGTGCTGTGTTGCCACGGGTGCAGCAGTGGGCGCTGGCTCTACTGTCGCCTGCGGCGCCTCACGTTCCAGCCACCAATAGCCGGCTGCACCCAGCAGCACCCCCACCACCAGCATCATCAGCAGTTTCATGCTTACTCCTGCATCACCACCGGCATGGACGGGCCGACCACGCTGGCCAGATTGACCACGTCCCAGTTGGTCAGGCGCACGCAGCCATGCGATTCGGTCTTGCCGACATGACCGGGTTCCGGCGTGCCGTGCAGGCCGTAATGCGGCTTGGACAAGTCGATCCACACGCGGCCGACCGGATTGTTCGGACCCGACGGCAAGGTCGCCTTTTGATCGCCCTTTTTCGCGTCCCAGAACAGCTTGGGGTTGTACTTGAACACGGGATCGCGCGCCACGCCCAGGACCTTCCAGCGGCCGATCGGCAGCGGATCGTGCTTGCTGCCGGAAGACACCGGGAACTGCGCATAGACCTTGCCGTCGGCATCAAACAGGCGCAGCGTCGACTCGGATTTGTCGACCACCAGCTTGGCCGGCTTGGCCAATGGCGCAACGCCATCGATGTTCGGCACCTGGATCACGCCACCGGCCTTGCTCAGGTCAACGCCGGGGTTGAGTTGGCGCAGCAGTTCCGGATCAGCATGGAAACGCTCGCCCAGTGCCTCATCCACCGAGGTGTAGCCAAGCGAAGGCAGCTTGGCCTGTTCGGCCGGTCCCTTCGGAATCGGCTGGAACGGTCCGGCGACATCCGCGTCGGTGAGCGTGTATTGCACCAGCGCCGGCGTGGCGTCGGCCTGCAAGGCCTGCCAGGTGGCGTCATCCAACTCACCGGTCACCTTGATGTTGTGCGCGGCCTGAAACCCGGAGACGGCACGCTTTTGATTGGAGCCGCGCTCGCCATCGATCTGCCCCGGCGAAAAATGCGCGCGATCCAGCAGGACTTGTGCATGCAGATCCGAACGCGGGCCACTCGGCACGACTTTCGCCGCAAGCGTTGCTGCAGGTGCAGCGGCGGGCTGCGGCGCTTGCGCCAATGCAGACAATGAAGCGCTCAGGGCGAGAGTGAGCAGGCAGGCGCGAGCGTAGGAGCGTGAGGGCATGAGCAGGTCCGAAAGAGGCATGCGCGCACCTTGCCCGAGCTGCCTGCGTGGTCTGCGTGAAATGGCTGCACCGGGACTGACTGAGAACGCAGTCTCGATGCGGGTCAGAAGTGGATACCTGCTATCTCGCCTCCACGCAGCTGCCGAGTCGACGCGTCCGCCGGCTGCTCATGCGTCTACCCGGGCGGCGGAGGGAGTCGTGCACCGCGCAACAATCGATCGCCTGTATGTCAGTCAGGCGATCGATTGGATCAGCGCAGACCTGATCTTTGCAGCTGCAGACATCGCGCCGCATCTGTCTGCAGGTCTGCCGTCAGTAGGTATAGCCCAACGTCAGCATGTACACCCGGCCGGTCTGTACATACGCACCATCGGCGCCGGGATCGTAGGCCATGTAGCGTTTGGATTTGCCCTGCGTTTCGTAAAACGTTGCCGCATTGAGCAGGTTCTTGGCCGACACACCCACATCGATATGGTGCGGCAAATGGTAGGTCGCATTGAAGTCCAACGACTTCACCGGTTGCAGGTAGTAGTTGAGCCGGTCGCTGGTCAAGCCCAGCAATTGCAGGCCGGTATAGTTGTAGCTCAGGTCGGTGCGCAGATGCGTATCGTCGTAGAACAGATCCAGGTTGTAGATGCGCTCCGGTGCGCGCGGCAGCCAGGTTTTTTCCGGTTGATCGCTGCGTTTGCTGTCTGCTTCGCTGTGTTGCAGCGTGAGATTGGCGGTGACGCCGAAATTGCTCCAGATGCCCGGCAAGTCCTGCAGGCGCTTGCTCGCCGCCAACTCCAGGCCATAGAGCTTTGCGGTGCCACCGTTCTGCGGCATCGTCACCGGCACGCCGTTTTCGAACGTGGTGCCGGTCGGTACCAGGCCGCCCAGCGTGTTGTCGTTGCTGGTCGCCGATTGCGAGGTATAGATGAAGCCGGTGATGCGTTTGTAATAGGTCGATGCACTGAGTACGCCGCCGTTGTGGTCGTAGAACTCGGCAGAAAGATCGGCGTTGTCGGCCTTGCTCGGATGCAGATCGGGATTGGGCTTGGAGATGCCGACCACCTGCTGGGTGTCGTCGATGGTGTACACCGTCTCGCCGGAAATCAGGCCGAACGCCGGGCGGCTGAAACTGCGGCGCAATGAAGCGCGGTACACGGTGAGATCGTCTGGCCGATAGTTGACGCTGATGCCCGGTAACACTTGCCCATACGTGCTGCCGGTGCCGACGAAACGGCCGGTGCTGCCATCGCCGCTGGATTGCCAGGATTGGGCCGAGTAGCGCGTCAACTCGTAGCGCACGCCGGGCAGCACGCTCACCGAGCCGATATGCAGCGCGGCCATTGCGTAACCGGAATAGATCGCCTCGGTGCTGGAGGTGGTGTTGGCGTTGTAGTCGTTGGCGGTGTAGACACCCGCACCATTGGGATCGTTGACGTACTTGTAAGGCAGCGCCTGCGCGAGCATCCAGTTGCGGTTGAGCAGTTTGAACGGGCCTGCGTAACGGCCATCGAACGCGTTATTGGTGACACGTCCCGGGATCGCGCTCAGCGGCGGGCCGCCAGCAGTGGGGAACGCGTAATTCGGCCCGCCAAAATAAGGCCCATTGGTGACGAAGTTGCCGTCCTTGTGGAAGAACGGATGATCATAGGCGCCGCGGTCGGAGTGATCGGCAGACAAGCCGACTTTGACGCTGTCCAGCACATCGCCATCGACCTGGTAGGTGATATCGGTGTGCGCGTTGACGCGGTTGTCGTGACTGCCGGCGTCATGCCCCTGCACCTTCCACAGCAGCGACGAATCCAGGTTGTAGAAGAAGTCCTTCAATGCAGGCGAGCTTGGCGCGATGCTCGGATAGCGCGGGTTGCTGAGGTCGAAGGCGAAGCTACCGGGCGTAAAACCATACAGACTGGCTGACACATAGTCCGGACGGCTGCGGGTGCCGCGACCGACCGAACTGCCATAGTCGAAGCGCAAGCGATCCAGCGTGGTCTGGCCGCCGAGTTGCAGCGTTGCCAGCTTCTCGTCGATATCGTGCGTGTTGAAGTAGCCGCCGCGCACGGCGGTGGGCTGGTTGCGATAGGTTTCCAGGCGCGCGCTGGACTGATCCTGCTGCCCGGTCACGCCGTAGCTGCCGTAGATGGCACGCGCATAGAGTGCGCTGTTGTCGCCCTGCCAATCGAGCGAGAGATTGCCGCCATAGCGTTCGATCTGACTGGTGTAGAGGCTGTACTTGTAGCGGGTGCTGATCAATGGACCGACATCGCGCAGGTCCGTTGCACTGGTGAATGCAGGATCGGCCGGCACGTACTTACTGTTGGGCGCCGGCGCTTGCGCCATGTTGTTGTTCTTGCCGTAATAGGCCGATGCGTAGAGGCCGAAGGCATGGCCGTCGCCAAACTTCCAGGCCAGCTCCTGCTGGAAGGTGCCGCCGGTGTCCTTGCCGCCCAGGTCAGAGGCCAGCTCGTTGAACTGACCTTGCGCGGTGGTCTTGGCATAGACGTCGCGATCAAAGTCGAAAGCGTTGGGCGTGCGCATGTCGATCGCGCCGCCGATCGAATCGCCCGGCATGTCGGGTGTGGGCGACTTGGAAACCTGCACCGACTGGATGCCGAACGGGGCCAGCATGTTCAACGAGATGGCGCGCGTGGACGAATCGGTCTCGGGCATGCCGAAGCCGTTGAGCGTGTAGGCGTTGTAGCTGGCATCCATGCCGCGGATGCTGACGTAGGCGTTCTCGCCCGTGGTGGCCTGGCCCAGATGCATGTCGCTGTATGCCGACAGGCCCGGCATGTGCGACACGACATCGGCGATGCCGCCCGACGGGATGGCATCGATCTGCTGCTTGCTCATCACGCTGTTGACGCTGCTGGACAAGCGCTGCTCGTTGAGCGATCCCGGTGTGGCAGCGTGTTTGGCCTGTACGTTGACCGAATCCAATGTGGTGGTAGCGGGCTCAGGAGTCTCGGCGAACGCGGGTGCGGACAGCGCCAGCGCAATGGCGCAGGTCAGGCGATGGAAGGTGCGGGGGTGCTGCATGCAGTTGGCTCGCGTAGTTGGAGAACGTGGGGTGCCCGGCCCGCATGACGCGGGCACAGACGTGCATCGCCGACGCCTTCCATTGCGACAGGTCTGTGTGGTTTGGCGTGGGTGGTGCGATTGCGGACGTGACCCCACTCAATGCGTGAGGTCGACGCCCTTGCAATGCGCGTGCGGAAGCTGCGGATTGCAGCGTGCGACCGCATCGCCGTCGAAGCGCACCACGTAACCGTTGCTGGCTGGCTCGTGCGCGGGGAAGTCGGTGCTGAGCAATTGCGCACCACTGGCCAGCATGCTGTTGCGGCGCGTAGTGTCGTTGTGCAGCGCTTCTTTCAGATCTGCGTCGGTCCGTGTGCGCACCAGATAGCCGGCTTTCACCAGCTGGTTGATGTTCTCGACGGGGCCATCGTTGAGTTCAGTAAACGCGGCATCGTCTTCGCCTGGCACGGCGTTGGTGAAGCACACGCGGCCGCGCAATGACGGATGCCCGGGCAGGTAGCTCGCACCGGCCGCGCGTTGGTCGAGCAGGAACACGACCTTGCCGCGTGCTTCGTGCAAGGATGGCCAGCCATGCGCGAGCACAGCGGCGTTGAGCGTAGCTGCCGTGCCACGGACTTGGTCGGGGCTAAGGTACTCGCCGGGCTGAAATACCGAGCGCAGTTCGGCATCCAGCGCATCCAGCGCCGCTGTATCGAACGGCTCCGGCTGCACGGTCGGAAAGGCCAGCTGCACCGGCGCCTGCTTGGTTTCCAGCAGGATGAAGATCGGCACATGCTTGGGGTGCTGCTTGGACCACGCGCGCACTTCCTGCAGGCAGGCGATCAAGGGTTGGCAGTTGCTGCGCTGATCCACATCCTGCACATGCATGACCTTGAAGCCCGGCTTGTCCATCACGCCGGCTGGTGCGCTTGGCGGTGCTGGTGGCAAGCCGGCCTTGGCGATCTGCGCGACGATCGCCGGGTGCGCGTAGCGGCCGCCGTTCGCGTCGGCAAACACATCCAGTTCGAGCTGTCTGACGCCATCGTCCAGCTGTTGCGTCAGCGCTGGATGGCGGTAATCCAGTGCTGCGAACAATTCCGGGCTCAGTTGTTTCAGCAGTGCCGCTTCGCTGGGGGCGAAGCCGGCGTGGTAGCTGTTGTGGCTACCGATGTACTGCAGATCGGTGAGGCGAGGTGCGGCGTGTGAAGTGACGCTGGCCATTATCAACACGCCGAAAAATGCAACGTGTCTCGTAGTGCTTCGCTTCGCGCGCGATGGCTTCGCTTTGCTGTCATCGCCTGGATTCAAAGCCGAAAGAGCGTGTAGAAAGCGCATGCACCGAAGCCGGAAAGAAGGTGGTCGCCATCATCCCGGCCAAATTTGACGCAACGCTTTCCGCAGTGTTGCCGTCGTGGGTCACAATGCGATAAACGCGCCATGACATCGTTTCTCGGCACATCCCGGCAAAGCCGCTCTCAGTGCGATCTGGTCTTGCCCAAGGCGTATGCCAGCAGCCGCGCCTGCACGCGCTCACCGATGCCGCGTGGTGTGTCCAATGCCATGCGTTGCAAGCAGTTAGCGTCGTTCGCATCGCTCGCATCGCGTGACAGCAGTGCGCGCCACACCGTCGTCAGTTTCGCGCTATTGCTGGCAGTGGCGCGTTTGAGCCAGGTCAGTGCGCGTAGCACGCGTTGCTCGACCTCAGTGAAGTCGCTGCCGAGTGGGTAGTCGGGCAGGCTGCCGTCGCGGCGAAACGGCGCCAATGCCTGTTCCAGCGCTTGCGGTGTATTGCGTTGTGCGCGCGCAGGCAGTGCAGGGTCGCTACGCAGCTTGCGCGATGTCTTTGCTGTGGCAAACAATGCATCCTGAAAGCGCGCATCGCAGATGCTCGCCATCGCCAGCACGCAGTCCTGATCGGTCTGGTGACGCAGATCGGCGATGCCGTACTCGGTGATGTAAAGGTCGCGCAGATGGCGCGGGATGGTGGTGTGCCCATAATTCCAGCGCACATTGCTGGCCGCTTGTGCACCGGCATCGCGGGTGGCCCGCAGCATCAGCGCGCTACGCGCCTGCGGCAAGGCATGCGCCATTGCCACGAAGTTGTACTGGCCACCGACACCGGAGACCACGCGCCCATCGTCCAGCCCATCGGACACCGCCGCGCCGAGCGCGGTGGCCATCATGCAGGAGTTGAAGAAGCGGGCCTGGTTGCGTTGCAAGCGCTCCAATGTTTCGTTGCCGCCGTAGAGCTGATTGATCTCGCTGATGCGGCGCATGCCGATGGCATCGCGGGTCTCCGCATCCAGATCGCGCAGCCATTGGTAGAAGTCCGGCGAACCAAGATAGAAAGCGCCGTGCAGGAACTCGCCTTCGCGTGCCAGCCGCGCGTGATCGGCTGCATCGGCACTGCCATCGGCGATGCGCTGCATCAGCGGCAGATCGTCGTGCACCTTGCGGCAGATCACGCCGCAGTCCACCAGCTGCTTGAAACCCTCATTGAGCATTTCGCTGCAACCGTACAGGCCGATCTCGAAGGGCTCCAGACCACCGCTGGCGCGCACCGCAGGATGCTGTTCCAGCTCCGGATCCAGTGCATGCAGCACGCGCCGATAGGTCGCATTGTCGGTCTGTCGCAGCACCAGCGCATGGCTCAGCGCATCGGCCAACGTGCCGATGCCGATCTGCAAGGTGCCGCCATCGCGCACCAGCGTGCTGGCATACAAACCGATCGCGTAGTCCACGGAGTTCACCGGTTGCCGCGGCAAGCCGAACAGGCGCGGCGACGGGCCGGGCAGGTCGATGACTAGATCGAAGAACGCCTCGTCCACCGCTGCAGTGCCGCCGATCCACGGCAGTTGCGTATCCACTTCCGCCACCAACAGCGGACGTGGCAGGCCGAGCGCTTGCACCGCATCGAGTGTGTCCTGGGTGATGTCGTTGTTGCACGACAGCGACAGCCGCGTGCCGCCCGGTTCGCGCGCCACTTTTTGCACGATCAGGTTGGGCGCGCGTTGCGCCACCGCCGCAGCGGCGTGCGTGTAGTTCAGACTCGTGTAGTCGGCCTGCGCCTGGGTGGAGTGCAGCAGGCCGCCGGACTGCATGTAGAACTCTTCCACCTGCACATGCGCCGGCAATGCGTCGCGCAGCATGTCGTCGACATACGCCAAGCGCGGAAAGTCGTCACCGAAATGGCGTGCAACGAACGGTGCGGCAAAGCGCGCCTCCAGCCCCGCGCCGGGTTTGGGCGGATTGAGCGACAACGCCGTGTACAGCGCCAGCGGTCGTGACGGTGTGTCCTTGAGCTGCGCATACAAGGCGTTCAACAGCCGATGCGGCTTGCCGATGCCCAGCGGTGCACCGACGCGCAAGGGGCCTTCGATACCTTGCAGGATCCGCTGCACGGCGGAGGGCAGGTCAGTGAGATGTTCGGTCATCCCTGCAGGGTAGCCGAGCCGATGGCGAGCCGGTTGCTTGGGCAGTTGGCGTTGCGGTTGGTCGCTGCAATCGCTGCTCGAAGCCCGAGGCGGAACAGGCTTGACAACCACTGCGTTTACGCATGTAATCAGTAAAAATTACGGATGTAATCGGATGTCGATCAGCGATGCGGAAGCGGTGGTGATGCAAGTGCTCTGGGACGCTGCTCCGCGCACGGCAGAAGAGGTGGTCGCAGCGCTGGCACAGACCGATTGGGCCGAGCCGACCATCAAGACTCTGCTCAATCGCCTGCTCAACAAGGGCGCCATCGCCGCGCAGAAAGACGGGCGCAAATATCTCTATACCCCGCTGCTGCAACGCGAGCAGTGGGTACAGCAACAGAGCGAAGGATTGCTGCAACGGCTCTTCGGTGGGCGGGTGGCGCCATTGGTGGCGCATTTCAGCGAGCGCGGAAAGCTCAGCGCGTCCGACATCGCGGAATTGAAAAAGCTGATCAAGGAGTTGGACGATGAGCCCTGACGCACTGGTTCCGCTACTGCTGCGCGCAACGCTTTACACCGCGGCCGCGCTATCGATCTGTCTGCTCCTGCGGCGCCCATTGCGCGGCTGGCTTGGTGCAACGGCGGCGTACGCGATCTGGGCATGCGTTCCGCTCGCCTTGCTGGCCGCCGTGCTGCCAAGCCCGCAATCGGATGTTGCGCTATTGAAGGTGCCGCTGCTTGCTGCGATGCCGGCGCTCTCCAACGCGCATGACGGTGCTACTGCGTGGACGACGCTGGCATTGGCGGTATGGCTGACTGGCGCCGCGCTCATGGCAGCCATGCTGTGGCGGCGGCAGCATCGTTTCGTGCGCAGCCTTGGGCCTTTGTACGCGTTGGACAATGCATTGTGGTCGGCAACGCATGACGCCGGGCTGCCGGCCTCATTGGGAATCTGGCGCCCACGTATCGTGGTGCCGTCGGATTTCACTACGCGCTATTGCGCTGCCGAACGTGCGTTGGTGCTGGCGCACGAACGGCTGCATCTGCGCCGCGGCGATCTGCATGCCAATCTGCTTGCGGCCCTGATGCTCTGCATCGGTTGGTTCAACCCGCTGATGCATCTGGCCTGGCGCGCGTTCCGGCTGGATCAGGAACTGGCCTGCGATGCGGCCGTGCTGGCACAGCATCCAGGCAAGCGACGCAGCTACGCCACCGCGATGCTCAAGACCCAGCTGGGTGCCGGTTGCACACCGCTCGTCTGTCATTGGGCTGCGGCGCACCCGTTGACACAGCGGATCGCGGCGTTGCGTGGTCCAGTGAAAGATGCCCAGCGTTCGCGCTGGAGCAGTGGGGGCGTGCTGTTGCTCGCGGTAACACTCAGTGCCGCCGCTTGGGCCCTGCAGCCAGCGCGTATCGCAGCAGTGTCTTACGCCGCGCCTGCAGACAACGATGCGGCGCGTGTCACTCGCATGCGGGAGTCGAACTATGCGGATTTCACCACGATGCGACCGCCTAAATATCCTGCACCTGCGTTCGATGCCGGCATCGAGGGCTTTGTCGAACTGCAGATGGAGGTCGACCCAGGCGGTGTACCGCAGCACATCGCCGTCGTGCGGAGCACGCCGGCCGGTGTCTTCGATCAGGCGGTGCTGGATGCAGCGCGCCAATGGCGACTGAAACCTGCGTATGCACAGGGCAAGGCCATTGCATCGAACGTGCGCGTGCCGGTGAAGTTCGAACTGGATGCGCCTGAGCAAACGACTAAGACCGCCAATGCCAGCGCCAGCGTTGCACGATCGCATGCGCCACCCTCCGAGCGCCTTGCCGGTTGCGCTGTGCCAGGCTGCGCGATGCAGGAGACGCTGCGATGAGAGGTGCTCCGATCTGCGCCGCAGTCCTGGCGCTGTCGCTTGGCGCATGCGCAACGCCACGTGTGCAGGAACAGCAGCGCAGCCAGCGCGAAGATTCGGTGGACCAGCGCATGCTGAGCGCGCAGTCGGGAGGCGACGGCGATTCTTCGATCCAGCCTTATACGCTGGCGCCGACACAGCGCTTCCGCATGCCGCGCGCGCTGCGCAGCGCGGCGCCGGTGCTGCCGGCCGATTCGCCACGGCAGAGCTTGCCGCCGACCACCGTATGCGCGCATGTGATCCTGACTGCCGAAGGCGCGGTGCAGCGCGTCGATCCGATGTCCGATCGCGACGAATGCGCGGCCGGTCTGCTGCCGGGCAACGCCGATCTGGTGCAGGCGGTGCGTACCATGGTGCAGCAATGGCAATTCGTGCCGGCCGCGATGTGCACGTTTGCGCCTGGTGTGGCGCAACCGGCGGCGCTGGATGACTGCACCGGCGCAACCGGCGAAGAGCCGGTGCCGGTGACGCTGTCGTTCGCATTCACCTTCGAGGTGCGGCAGGGCAAGGTCAGCGTGCGCACCGGCAAGGTTGCCCGCTGACGCAAGCCTTGCGTCAGCGGGTGGACGCAACGCACCAGCGCTGCCCGGCTGCGCTTACTCCAGCACATGCAGGCTGTCGGCAATGCGCTGCACTTCGTCGGGATTGTGGCTGACGTACAACATCGGCAGACGGATCTCGTCACGCACGCGTTGCAGGTAGGGAATCAATTCTTCGCGACGCGCCTGATCCAGCGCCGACAAGGGCTCGTCGAACAATAGAATCGCCGGTTGCGACAACAAGGCGCGGCCGATCGCCACGCGTTGCGCTTCGCCACCGGACAAATTGCGCGGCCGGCGTTGCAGTAACGGCGCAATTCCCAGCAATGCCACCACATCATCGAAACCGAACGGCGCCGCGCCACGCGCATGCCGGCCGTAACGCAGATTGCGGCGCACATCCAGATGCGGAAACAGCCGCGCATCCTGAAAGACGTAGCCGATGCTGCGCTTGTGCGTAGGCAGGTTCACGCCTTGCCGGGCGTCGTACAGAGACCGCCCGTCGATGCGGATATGCCCGGCCTGCGGTCGCACCAGCCCGGCGATCGCATTGAGCACGGTGGTCTTGCCGGCACCGGACGGGCCGACCAAGGCCACCACGCGGGCGGCGTCGTGAATCCGGATGTGGCGTTGGAAGTTGCCGCGCTGCAATTGCAGATCGATGTCCAGCATCAGTCTTCCTCACGCGGATGCGGCCTGCGCACCAGCCACTCGGACAACAGCAGCGCCGCCAGCGAAATCGCCAACGCAACGCCAGCCAGCCGCCACACGCCCGATTCCATGCCCGGCACCTGCATCAAGCCGTAGATGGCCGACGACAAGGTCTGGGTTTCGCCAGGAATATTGGACACGAAGGTGATGGTCGCGCCGAACTCGCCCAAGGCCTTGGCGAATGCCAGCACCGTGCCAGCGACCAGACCGGGCCAGGCCAGCGGCAAGGTGATGCTGAAGAACACCCGCCACGGACCGGCACCGAGCGTGGCGGCGGCGGCTTCCAGGCGGCGGTCTGTGGCCTCGATGGACAAGCGAATGGCGCGCACCATCAACGGAAAGCCCATCACCGCGCATGCCAGCGCCGCGCCGGTCCAACGGAACGCGAACTGGATGCCGAAGTATTCCAGCAGCCAGCTACCGACCGGCCCCTGCGTGCCCAGCACCACCAGCAGCGCGTAGCCGGTCACCACCGGCGGCATCACCAAGGGCAAGTGCAGCAACGCGTCCAACAGGGCCTTGCCCGGAAAGCGGCGCCGCGCCAGCAACCAGCCGCATGCAATACCCGGCGGCAGGCTGGCGATGGCGGCAACGATCGCGACCTTGAGACTCAAGCCAATCGCGGTCAGCTCTTGCGGGGTGAACATCGACAACGGCGCGCCTCAATCGGTCAACGAAAAACCGCGGCGGGTGAAGATCGCCTTGGCCGGTTTGCTGCTCAGCCATTGCACGAACTTGACGGTGTCGGGATTGCTGCTGTTCTTCAATGCAGCGACCGGATACACGATCGCATCGTGGCTGTCGTCGGGGAACGTGGCGACCACGCGTACCTTGGGGTCGGCGCGTGCGTCAGAGCCGTACACGATGCCCAGCGGCGCCTCGCCACGCGAGACCAGCATCAGCGCCGCACGCACGCTTTCCGACTCGGCCAGGCGGTTGCTCAAACCGTCCCACTGGCCGAGTTTGCGCAGCGATGCGGCGGCGTATTTGCCGGCCGGCACGCTGGTGGTCTGGCCAACCGCCAACCGGCCGCTGTCGCCGAGCGCCTTGGCAATCGCGCCAGGTTTGCGCGGGTCCACGTGCACCTTGCTGGCGGCCGGGGCGATCAGCACCAGCGTATTGCCGAGCAGGTTGTGGCGCTGCGCCGGCAGCACCAGGCCGCGCTGCTGCAGATAGTCCATCCATTCCAGATCGGCCGAGAAGAACACGTCTGCCGGTGCGCCTTGCTCGATCTGGCGTGCCAGTGCGGAGCTGGCGGCATACGACACGCGTACCGGCGTGCCGGTCGCCTTTTCGTAAGCGGCCGCGGCCTCGTCCATGGATTCCTTCAAGCTTGCTGCGGCAAACACCGTCACCGGTGCAGTCTGCGCAGTGGCCAGGACGGGCAGGGCGAGCATCAGCACGCAGAACGCGCGCTGCCAAAAACCGATCGTGCGCATGGGTAAGCTCCAGCAGGGTCAGAGACCGATCATAGCGGCTGCACCCCGTGCGCCGCGTGGCGACCACACTGGAACGTTACAGAACCACTCCGCCGCATCGGCCAGCCTGGAGATTGGCCTGCAGTGCCGGCCGGATCAGCTTGGGCTCGGGCAAGGTGGCATCGCGCGCCTGCCGCTGCGCCACGAACGCCTCGATCTCGACGCCATCGCGCACATGGATATTGCCGCGCCGCTGTTCGCCAATGCTGGTCTGATGCGCCACAGCGCGGCCGCCCGGGCCATAGTCGTGGCAGACGAACACACGGGTATCTTCCGGCAGCGTATACAGGCGCTGGATCGAGGCAAACAACTGCCGCGCATCGCCACCGGGGAAATCGCAGCGCGCCGTGCCCGCGTCGGGCATGAATAACGAATCGCCGGGAAACAGCGCATCGCCGATCAGATACGCAATGCTGTCGCTGGTATGCCCGGGCACCGCGATGACGCGCGCCTGGATGCCACCGAGCTGGAAGCGTTCGTCATCTGCGAACAGGTGATCGAACTGCGAGCCATCGGCGCGGAAGTCCTCTGGCAAGGCATAACGCGGTGCGAGTGTCTGTTGCACATCCCGAATGCCTTCGCCGATGCCGATGTGCGCCTGTGGCCAGTGTTGTTTGAGCCATTGCGCGGCAGACAGGTGATCGGCATGCGCGTGGGTTTCCAGCAGCCATTGCACCTGCCAGCCGTGTTCGGCGATGGCATCGACGATGGCCTGCGCGGCGTGCGTGCTGACCTCGCCGGTGTCGGCCGCATAGTCCAGCGCCGGGTCGATCACCGCCGCTGCACCGGTTGCCGCATCGGCGACCACATAGGTAAAGGTGTTGCTGTCGGCGTGGAAGAACGTAAGGACCTCGGGCTGCATCGGCGTCTCCATCTCAGGGGGCGGCCAGCGCCGCATTGAGCACGGCCGCGAGTCGGTCGCCGGCAAGCCGCAATTGCGTCTCGGCGATCGGACGATAGGTGGCGATGTAGTTGTCCGGCACTACATGCTCGCTCGGATACACGCCCGGCGTGATCGCGATCTTGCAGGAGGCCTGTGCCCAGGCAGCAGCGGGCGGCGGCAGCGCCGGAGACATTGCAGCGGCAGCCGGCAACGCCAGCAGACGTTGCAGATACGCATCGTCGCTGAGGTGGCTGTCGTTGAGCATGCCGCTGTCCCACAGCGCATGCAGGTTGCTGCCCTTGCCATCGACCTGCAGCTGGAACGTGTTGCCGCCCTTATCGTGCGCGTAGCCGGCATGCATGGGCTGATGGATGTCGCCGACAAAATGCACCACGAACTTCAATGCCTGCCGACGCACGTCCAACGGCTGGCTGCGATCGGCAAGCAACGCGGTTTGCTGCTCGAGCGCGTCGATCACGCAATTGCCATCCGGGCAGTCGCGCGCCGGCACGTAGCCGCACTCGTGTTCGCCCAGGTTGACGTAATGCCAGGGCCCGGAGCGCTTGCCCAGATCCGGATCGTGTTCGCGCAGTTCATCGGCCCAGGTCGCGACCCAGGCCAGGCTCGGATGCGACTCGCCTGCCAGCAATTGCGCCACCTGCGCACGCGCTTGCGGCGTCAGTTCGGTTTCTGCAACGCGCGCCACCAAGCGGTGGCCCTGCGGGCCCCAGGCGAATGCGGTCATGGGCTGGAGTGTTGCAGCAATGGCTGCGGCCAGAACGACGGTAGAGGGAGAGAAGGTCTTCATCCCGCAATTGTACGCAACGGTCTGGGACGGTTTTATGGCCGTCCCGGTCGCACGACGGCCACGCCTCAGCGTGGCGTCTGCAATACGATCAGAAGTACACCAGGTAGGACACGCCATAGGTCAGCGGATCGATCTTCGCCTTGCCCAGCCGCGCGCCGTTGAAATCGACGTTGCTTTGCGAGCCGGTCCAGCGCGCATCCACGCGCAGGCCGCTGCGCTCGTTGAAGATGAAGTCCACCCCGACATGCGCGGTGGCACCCACCGAATCGTCGAAGCTCAGATCGCCATTGCCGAATGCATCATCGACGTCTTCACCGAGAAAGGTGGTGTAGTTGATGCCCACACCCACGAACGGCGAGACCGTGCCGTAGCCGTTGATGTGGTACTGCAACAGCACGCTCGGCGGCACCGACCAGTAGCTCCCCACCTTGCCGATACCGTCGAGCTCCAGATCGTGCTTGCCCGACACGGCGGCATGCACCTCGATGCCGAGATTGTTGCGGATGAAGTATTCGTAGGTGAACGACAGCGCTGGTGCGCCCTTGATCTCGGCACGTGTGCCGCCGAAGGTGCCGCTGTCGGATTTGGGCGAGACATAGCCGGCACCGTAGCCGGTCGTCCAGTGGCCGGCCGACTGTGCAAGGGCGGGTGTGGCCGAAGCGGCCAGTGCGATGGCGAGGGCGGTACGGATCAGCATGCTCATGGAATCCCCGGTAGGTCGGACAGGCGGTCGACGTGACCAACCTGTCCGCAACTCCGGCGGTGGATGCACGTCCCTGGACGCCCAGTGTGCCAGAGATGCACCGCGCACGCAGTGGATCAGAACCGGTGCACGTACGCCACGCCATAGACCAGCGGGTCGATGTTGACCGTGCCGATGCGGTTGCCATCGAGGCTGGCTTCGGTGTCGATATCGATCCAACGCAGGTTCACGCGCAGGGCGCCGCGCTCGCTGAGCTTGTAGTCCACGCCTGCATGCAGGGCCAGGCCCCAGGAATCGTCCAGTTCCAGATCGCTGCCGGCCAGCGCGCCGCGGGTGTCGGTGCTGAAGAAACGGGTGTAATTGATACCCGCGCCAACGAACGGCGAGAGCTTGCCCCGGCTGTTGAAGTGGTACTGCAGCGAAATCACCGGCGGCAGATGCTTGGTGCTGCCGACGCGCCCCATGCCGCGGAGCGCGATGTCGTGCTCGAACGGCAGCGCAGCCAGAACTTCGATGCCCAGGTTGTCGGCGATGAAGTATTCCGCAGTGAAGGTCGGCTTGATGTCCTTGCCGACGTCTGCTTCGAGCGTACCGCCGACCAGACGGCCGTTATCGGATTTGGGCGCGACCTGGTGGGCGCCGACGGCAACCGTCCAGTCGCCTTTGGATTGAGCCAATGCGGGGACGCTGGCAAAGCTGGCGGCCAGGCCGGCGAGCAGAAGGGTAGAGCGCATGCGCATAGAAATTCTCGTCGTGTGCAGAAGATGGAGTAAGTCTTGTGGGTTTGCCCGAGGGCTGCCTTGATCCTGATCAATCCGTTGGCGCGATGACGCTGTGGGTCATGCAGCGGTGTGAGCAGGAGCTGGCATTGACAACAGCGGTGCGCGCCGTGGCGGTGATCGCACCGGCGCATCGCGTCCGAGGTGCAACGCGATGCGCCTTGTGCAAGCGGCGGCGGGGGAGGAGCGCCGCCGCTTGCATGCGCGATGGCGCAGGCCGCGAGCGGATGGCTGCAGGGACCGAGCACTTACTTGACCTTGGCGACCTGGGGCGCATCCACTTCCGGCATCGCCGAGCTGTGGTGGTTGATGATCAGCCACTTGTCGTCACGCTTTTCGTACACGAAGGTGTAGCGGGCCTGCACCTTGCTCTTTTTGCCGTCCTTGTCGGTCAGCGTGAAGGTATAGACACCGGCGTCCACCGCGCTGTCTTCATCGAGTACGCGCACGGTGCGGTAGTTGACGACGCCCTGCGGCTTCTTGGTCAGGAACATCTCGAAGTACTTTTCGATCTGCGCCCGCGAAGCGCGCACTTCGTTGGAGACGGTCGGCAGCAGCACGCCGTCCGGTGCGTACAGATCAGCAACCTTGTGCGGGTTGCCGGTGGCCAGCGCCGCGTTCCAGGTGTCGAACAGTGCAGCCACTTCGCGCGCTTCGCCATCGGCGGGCAGCGTTGCCTTTTCGGTGTAATGCATCACGCCGCCAGCCAGCGCCGGGGTGGCGGCCAGAGCCAGAACCAGAGAGAGAAGGGTGCGACGCATGGGGGAATCTCCGTTGTGATTGATGGGTGCCTCAGCAGGCAGGGCCAGTATCGAAATCCACGGAGCGCCGAAATTCTGCTGTTCGGCATAGTCTTGAGTATGCTGTATGGCGTAGTTTTGATATTTCTAAGATATTGAAAATAAATAGCTTAATGAGGATTTATGGCCCTCTTCAGGTTTTGCCTGTTGTGCAGACAATTGTTCGTTGCGCCGAGCGTCGAGCGCTGAGCACCGCGTGCGGATGCCCATTTGAGAGCGATACGCCGTTGCCTTCTTGAAGGACACAGGCTATTGCCGAGCCCGCTGTCAGTGCGGTGCATGCTGGCGCTGGATCAGCAGGTCTCTCGTTGCATGTGGGGCCGTGCATCGCGCATGCAGCGAGCGCAGACATCCAGGGTCGGCACTGCGTCTACCGGCAGTGGTTCGGGGATGCCTGCGATGGGTGCGGCTGCACCTGACCACAACGTCTTTGCACGCTGTACTGCGCAGCATTCAAGCGCACGGCTGCGCGAGTGCGACGCTGCTAGAATGGCGGTCCCTTTCCATCCGCCGCGCTGTCGCGGCCGCAGGAGCTAGTGAACATGGCAATCAAGGTTGGCATCAACGGATTCGGTCGCATCGGCCGCAACGTGCTGCGCTCTGCGGTGCAGAACTTCGGCAATGACATCGAGATCGTGGCCATCAATGACCTGCTCGAGCCCGACTATCTGGCCTACATGCTGCAATACGATTCGGTGCATGGCCGCTTCAAGGCCGATGTATCGGTCGACGGCAACACGCTGATCGTCAACGGCAACAAGATCCGTCTGACCCAGGAACGCGACCCGGCCAACCTCAAGTGGGATGCCGTCGGTGCCGAGGTGGTGATCGAATCCACCGGCCTGTTCCTGACCAAGGAAACCGCGCAGAAGCACATCGACGCGGGCGCCAAGAAGGTGATCCTGTCGGCACCGTCCAAGGACGACACGCCGATGTTCGTGTTCGGCGTCAACGACAAGACCTACAAGGGCGAGGCGATCGTCTCCAACGCCTCGTGCACCACCAACTGCCTGGCGCCGTTGGCCAAGGTGATCAACGACAAGTGGGGCATCAAGCGCGGCCTGATGACCACCGTGCATGCGGCCACGGCAACGCAGAAGACCGTGGACGGCCCGTCGAACAAAGATTGGCGCGGTGGGCGCGGCATCCTGGAGAACATCATTCCGTCCTCCACCGGTGCTGCCAAGGCCGTCGGCGTGGTGATTCCCGAGCTCAACAAGAAGCTCACCGGCATGAGCTTCCGCGTGCCGACCTCCGACGTTTCGGTGGTTGACCTCACCGTCGAGCTGGAAAAGCCGGCCACCTACGCCGAGATCTGTGCCGAAGTGAAGGCGCAGAGCGAAGGCGCCCTGAAGGGCGTGCTGGGTTACACCGAAGACAAGGTGGTGGCCACCGATTTCCGCGGCGAGACCTGCACCTCGGTGTTCGACGCCGACGCCGGCATCGCCCTGGACTCCACCTTCGTCAAGCTGGTGTCCTGGTACGACAACGAGTGGGGCTATTCCAACAAGTGCCTGGAAATGGTGCGGGTTGTGGCGAAGTAAATCGCGCGCTTAGGCGACGCGTTGAAGGCCCCGGCATGCCGGGGCCTTTCGTTTTTTGTCTGTCGGAGTGTGATGTGGACATGCGCCGTCACCGCTTCGTCGCCAGTACAAGATGTGGACTTTGAGAGGCTCACGTGCGCTAATTTGCGCGCACGGCGGCCGTTCCCGTGTCGTGTACGAAGGATCGGGGAACTCCATGGATCGAGAGAACATAACGATGAATAAATTTCTGGCGGGTGCATTGGCGCTCGGTGTGGTGATTGCGTTTTCGGCTCCGTTGAACAGTTGGGCGGCGAAAAAGCAGAGCGGTACGCCGGCCTGGATGAATGCCGATGGCGAAGTGATCAAGTCGTCCGACGTCGAGGCCGGCTATGGCGAGACCGTCAAGGGCGTCAACGATTACGAGGGCGAGATCACCGGCAAGCCTGCGCCGGGCAGCAAGTTCACCCAGTTGCAGATCGGCATGCCGATGAAGCAGGTGACCGATCTGATCGGGCAGCCGAATGACCAGGGTTCGTACGTGACTGGCAAGGCGTTCATTCCTTTCTTCTTCGGCGGCGACCGTTACCGGTACGAGATGGCCTACAAGGGCCAGGGCCGTCTGGTCTTCGCTGGCAAGTCGATGGATACCGGCGGCAACTTGATCTGGATCATCCACAACAAGAACGACAGCGGCTACCGCGAATAAGTTTGAAACGCCCGGTTCTCCGGGCGTTTTTTTGGGCGCGCTTGCGTACGTGCAGCCATTGCGTCCCGGAGCTGCTGACGTCATCGCGTCGCAGAGATTTCCCCCCGGCTTGGCTGCCCAGACGCGTCCTGAGCCTGTATGGTTCGCGCATTCGGCCGGATGCCGACTCAGGGGGTTGCTGCGTTGGAAACGATGATCGGGCTAGTAGGGCTGTTTCTGCTTGCGTTGCCGGTGGGATTGGTGATCGCACTGGTGTGGATTGCCGGGTTGCGGCGGCGCGTGGATTCGCTGGAGCAGCGGCTTGCGCAGTGGCAGGCCAGCGGAGTCGGGGCAGGGGCCGCGGATGCGGCAGCAGTGCATACCCCAATGCCAACGCCTTTCAGGACGTGGGAGCCGCAGCAAGACGCATCCGATGTCGGTGTGTCTACATTTGGCAAGCCCGACTCGCCTCGCGCAGCAGACCTGCAAGCTGCACCGGTGCCTGTCGTGACGATGCCGCCATCATTGCCGGCAGAAGCTCCAGCGTCTTCGGCAGCGCGTAGCGCTGCCGATGCGCCGACTTCGTCCACTGCGCCTGCGCAGGCTGAGCCACAGCCACAGCCACAGCAGCAACCGCAATACATCCCATCCGAACCCGGCCCGATCGCGCGCGCAGCCAGCGCAGTGAAGCGCTGGTTCACCGAAGGCAATGTGCCGGTCAAGATCGGCATGCTGGTGTTGCTGGCCGGTGTGGCGTCGTTGTTGAAGTACGCCAGCGATCAGGGCTGGATGCGCATGCCGGTCGAGCTGCGGCTGGCCGGGATCAGCGTGCTCGCATTGGCTGGCCTGGTCTTCGGCTGGAAGCAACGGCTGCAGCGCCCGGGCTTTGCGTTGGCCCTGCAGGGCGGCGCCATCGGCGGCTTGTTGCTGACCGTGTTCGCTGCCTTCAAGTTGTATGGACTGTTGGGCGCCGGCCTGGCGATGGGTATCAGCGTAGTGCTGATTGCCGGCATGTGCGTGCTGGCGGTGGTGCAGGATTCGCGCACGCTGGCGGTACTCGGTGTATTGGCCGGCTTCCTCGCGCCGATCTGGCTATCCACCGGCAGCGGCAATCATGTTGCGCTGTTCTCATATTACGCCGTGCTCAACGCCGGCATCGTGGCGATCGCCTGGACGCGTCCGTGGCGGGTGCTGAACCTGCTCGGATTCGCCTTCACCTTCGGCATCGGCACGCTGTGGGGCGCGCTGCAATACAGCCCGGCAAAATTCGCCAGTACCGAGCCGTTCCTGCTGCTGTTCTTCGCCATGTATGTGGCGATTCCGGTGCTGCATGCACGTCGCGGCGATGGCAGTGCAGGCAAGGTCATCGACGGCAGCCTGTTGTTCGGCACGCCACTGGTGGCGTTCGCGTTGCAGGCGCGTCTGCTGGAAGGCGATCGGTTGCCGCTGGCGTTGTGCGCGCTGGCCGTGGCGGTGCTGTATGCAGGTCTGGCGAGCTGGCTGCTGAGGCGTGCCTCCACGCGCTTGCTGGGCGAAGCACACGCGATGCTGGCGGTGGGCTTTGCAACGCTGGCGGTGCCGTTGGCGTTGTCGGCGCGTGCCACCGCCAGCGTGTTCGCGCTCGAAGGTGTGGGCTTGTTGTGGTTGGGCTTGCGGCAGCAGCGACGCATCTCGCAGTTCAGCGGTGTTGCGCTGCAGTTGCTTGCGGCGGTCGGCGTCGCCTTCGGCGTGGATGCGTGGCGTTACGACGTGATGGCCATTGCCAATGCCACCTGCATGAGCACCTTGCTGCTTGCCATTGCCGGCTGCGCCAGTGCGTGGTTCCTGCGCGATGCAGGGCAGCCACGGCGTGCGCTGGCTGCGTATCTGTGGGGGCTGGGCTGGTGGGCGTTCTGCGGCGTGCACGAGATCTTCAGTTTTGCTGGCGATCTGCGCAGCGAACCGGATCTGCTGCTGGGCTTTACCGCGCTTACGCTGTGGATGGCGGCCGAAGTCCATCGTCGTCGCCCGGCAACGGCGTTGGTGTGGACGGTGATGTCCGGGCTGGCGCTGGCCGTGCCGCTGGCACTGTGGCAGAGCCATGCGCATACCCAGCCGTTCGCGCATTGGGGCGCGTTGGCGTGGTTGGTGTTTGCGTTGGCCGGTGCACGTGCACTGTGGTGCTTGCGCATGCAGCACGGTGCCGGCGCTGTGGCCGCGCAGTTCATCTGGTGGTTGCTGTGGCCGTTGGTGGTGTCGTTGGGCGCGGCCTGGTTGGCCGATGCCTTCGTGCTTGCCAACGGCTGGCGCTGCGCATTGCTCGCGGCGCCCTGGCTTGCCGTGGCGGCCGTGGGGCTGCTGCGTTGGCCGTGGCTGGCGTGGCCGCAGGGCGCAAGCTTCGATCCTGCGCGCAATGCCTTGCTGAGCTGTGTGTTCGCCGTGCTGGGCATCGGTTGGTTGATCGTGTTGCTGGATCCGGTGAGCGCCGCGCCATTGCCGTGGCTGCCCGTGCTCAACCCGGCCGAGCTGGCGCAACTGGCCGTGCTGGCCTTGCTGGCGCGTTGGGCATGGTCCATGCGGGCGCCGTTGGCCTTGCAACGCTGGCGTGTGACGGCGCTGGGTGTGCTGGGCTGGGTGTTGATCACCGGCAGCACCTTGCACAGCGTGCATCACTGGGGTGGCGTGGCGTGGGATGCGTCCTTGATCAACGCCACCTTGTCGCAGACCAGTCTGACCATCGTGTGGAGCGTGCTGGGCGTGCTGGGCTGGGTGGTCGGCTCGCGTCGTGGTCAGCGTGGACTGTGGCTAGGTGGGGCGTTGTTGATGGGTCTGGTATTGGCCAAGTTGGTGTTGGTCGATCGCCAGCATCTGGGCAATCTGCTCGGCATCGGCTCGTTCATGGCCTATGGCCTGTTGTGCACCGTGGTGGGCTATCTGGCACCGGCGCCGCCGCGTCAGGCGGTTGCTGAAGAACCTGCTGTCGCAGACGATGGCGTCGAAAAGGATCAGGCATGAAAGCGAGGCAATGGGGATGGCTGCTGCTGGTGCCGCTGATGGCGCAGGCGGCCGATGTGCGCCAGGACTATCGTCAGCAATGGCCGTTGCAGGTGACCGGCTCGGATGCCGGCATGTACCAGCTGAGCTTGAACGATGCGCTCTATCGCAGCGCCCATGACGCAGCGCTACGCGATGTCACGGTGATCGATGCGCGTGGCGAGGAAGTGCCGAGCGCATTACTCGCCGTGGACGCAGCGCCAGCCGTCGCGCCACGCCGGCAACGCTTGCCGTTGTTTGCATTGCCGGCGGGTGCGGCGCCTGCCAACGGCGATCTGCAGCTGATTGCCGAGCGCGATGCCAGTGGCGCGGTGCGCCGGCTGGAAGGCCGCTTTGCGACCGGCACATCGGCAGCAGCGGGCGCCGGCGGCAGTTGGCTGATCGATGCCAGCGCATTGCGCGATCGTGTGCGCGCGCTGTGGCTGGACTGGGACGGCAACACGCCGGTGCAAGCCCAACTACGCGTGGAGGGCAGCGACGATCTACGCGACTGGCGCGTGCTCGCTTCCGACGCCACCGTGATGGCGCTGGACAATCAGGCGCAGCGCCTGCAGCAACGGCGCATCGCATTGGACGAGGGCGCTCGTTATCTGCGCATCGTGCCGGTGTCGGGCGAGTTGCCGGCCTTGCGGGTGGTCGATGCAGAACTGGACGGCATCGCCGCGCCCACCCACTCGGAATGGCTGGAGTTGCCGGGCACTGCGCAGGACGCAGCCGTGGTCTACGTCCTGCCGGGGCGCTTTCCGATCACCCAGATCGATGTCGGCGGCGGTCAGGCCGAAGCGGTCGAATGGATCGTGGAAAGCCGCGATGCCGACGATGTGCCGTGGCAGCGCCGGGCCGGGCCGTGGTTGGCCTATCGCCTGGGCAATGGCGCTGCGGCTGCCTCGCCGCCGCAACTGCTGTCCGCACCGGTGCGCGATCGTCAGTGGCGGCTGCTCGCCGCACAAGGGCGCAGCACCGCAGTGCCGATCCTGCGTGTGGGTTACCAGCCGGAGCGGGTGATGTTTCTCGCGCAGGGCCAGCCGCCATACGCAGTGGTTGCCGGCAGCGCGCGTGTGCAACGTGTTGAAGCGCCGCTGGCCTCGATGCTGCAGGCATTGCGCCGCGAACGCGGTGCGCAGTGGCAACCGGCCCAGGCCAGCGTCGCCGCGCAGGCACAGCCACTGGCTGGCGATGCAGCATTGCAGCCGGCCCCCACGCCGCGCGACTGGAAGCGCTGGTTGCTCTGGGGCCTGCTGGTCGGCGGCGCCTTGCTGGTCGGCGGTTTCGCAGTGAGTCTGCTGCGTAGCTCGGCGGCCAATCGCAACGCCTGATAACGAGGTGCGCCGCACTGCGGTTTGCCGCTGCGGCGCGAAGGTCCGACAATGGGCGTCCCCCGTCGCCAAGGCATCCGCATTGCCCGTCGTCTTCGACCGACCATCTTTCCGCGTCGCCAGCCGTGTCGGCAGCGACATGCGGGACAGGCAATGTGCGATCCCCCGCGATCCGCACGTGGGCGCAACGACAGCGTGCAGCGGCTGCTTCAACGCGTCTGCAAATGCATGACATCCAGCGCCCCGGCGGCCTGCTTCCGCACGATCAATCTCCAATCCCCTCTCCCGAATCCCCAGACCTAGCGAGCTGACCCATGTCCATTGTCCGCATGACCGACCTCGATCTCTCCGGCAAGCGCGTGCTGATCCGCCAGGATCTCAACGTGCCGATCGACAACGGCCAGATCACCTCCGAACAGCGCATCACCGCCTCGGTGCCCACCATCAAGCTGGCGCTGGAAAAGGGCGCCGCAGTGATGGTGACGTCGCACCTGGGCCGCCCCAAGGAAGGCAGCTGGACCGAAGAAGATTCGCTGGCGCCGGTGGCCGCGCGCTTGAGCGCGCTGCTGGGCGTGGACGTGCCGCTGGTGCGCGATTGGGTCGATGGAGTCGAAGTGGCGCCGGGCCAGGTGGTGTTGCTGGAAAACTGCCGCATGAATGTCGGCGAGGGCAAGGACGACGAGACCCTGTCGCGCAAGTACGCCGCGCTATGCGATGTGTTCGTCATGGACGCCTTCGGCACCGCGCATCGCGCGCAGGCCTCCACGCATGGGGTGATCCGGTTCGCGCCTGTGGCCGCAGGCGGCCCGTTGCTGATGGCCGAACTCGATGCGCTGGCCAAGGCGCTGGACAACCCGGCCAAGCCGCTGCTGGCGATCGTGGCCGGCAGCAAGGTCTCCACCAAGCTGGAGCTGCTGTCCAACCTGGTCAACAAGGTCGACCAGCTGATCGTCGGTGGCGGCATCGCCAACACCTTCATCGCCGCAGCCGGGCATGACGTGGGCAAGTCCTTGAACGAGCCGGACCTGATTCCCACCGCCAACCAGATCGTGGCCGATGCCAAGCTGCGCGGCGCGGAGATTCCGTTGCCCACCGATGTGGTGGTCGCCAAGCAGTTCCTGCCCGATGCGCAGGCCACCGTGAAGTCGCTCGATGCCGTGGAGGCCGACGATCTGATTCTGGATATCGGCCCGCAGACCGCCAAGCGCTACGCCGAGCTGATCGCCAGCGCCGGCACCGTGGTGTGGAACGGGCCGGTGGGCGTGTTCGAATTCGAGCCCTTCAGCCATGGCACCGAAACCCTGGCGCGTGCGATCGCCAGCTCCAGGGCATTCTCGATCGCCGGCGGTGGCGACACCCTGGCGGCCGTGGACAAGTACGACATCGCCAAGGACGTCACCTACATCTCCACCGGCGGCGGCGCGTTCCTGGAGTTCCTGGAAGGCAAGACCCTGCCGGCGGTGGCCGCACTCGAGGCGCGCGGTAAGTGAGTGCAGCCACGCTGTTCTTCGATCTGGATGGCACCCTGGTCGATTCGGAACCGGGCATCGTCGGTAGCATCGTGCAGGCCTTCGACGAGGTGGGCCAGCCGCGTCCGTCGCCGCAGACCCTGCGCGCCTGGATCGGCCCGCCACTACGCGACAGTTTCACCGAGTGCTTTCCGGATGATCCGGAGCTGGTGCAGCGCACCTTGGCCGCCTACCGCGCGCGTTACGACGCGGTGGGCTGGACCGAACTGAGCGTGTTCGACGGTATCGGTGAGGTCGTCATCGACCTGCAGCGCGCCGGCCATCGCCTGGCGGTCGTGACCTCGAAGAACGAGCGCTACGCGCGCCGTATCGTCGAGCATCTGCCCTTCGGTGCGTGCTTCGAGAACGTGATCGGCGCCAGCGAAGACGGCGAGCGCCGCTTCAAGCCGGACCTGATCGCCGAAGCATTGCGCCGTTTGCAGATCGAAAAAACCGGCTGCGTGATGATCGGCGACCGCCGCATGGATATCGATGGCGCCACTCACCACGGTATCCACAGCATCGGCGTGTTGTGGGGCTTCGGCGACGAAGCCGAACTGCGCGCCGCCGGTGCTGGTGCGATCGCACACACCCCGGCCGAGTTGCGTGCATTGATCGACGCAAATCATTGACGCTTGCAAAGTCTGTTCTTCACCGCCGCCGCGTTAGGGTGGCAGCCCACGGTTTCAGCCCGCAGCGCGTCAGCGTGGTGCGGAAAGCGTACGTACTGTCCCGCACTGTCTTCAGGACATGCCGGAATGCGAGGGTGGCTATGCCGCAATGCCATCCTTGGTACGTGACGCGTGTGTTAAGTTTCGCGGCTTTTACAGGGAGGCCATCATGAAAGAACGTCAACGCCGCACCAAGATCCTCGCAACGCTCGGACCGGCCACGGATCCGCCCGGTGTGCTGGACGCTTTGTTCAAGGCGGGCGTCAACGTGGTGCGCCTCAATTTCAGCCACGGCGATCCGTCCGGCCAGGCCAAGCGTGCGGCCGAAGTCCGCGCCGCTGCGGTACGTGTCGGTGCCGAGGTCGGCATCCTGGCCGACCTGCCTGGCCCGAAGATCCGTGTCGAGCGCTTTGCCGAAGGCAAGATCAAGCTGACCACCGGCGCACGCTTCGACCTGGTGGCCGACCCCAATGCACCTGCGGGCGACCAGAATCAGGTCGGCGTCAGCTACCTGGGTCTGCCGCAGGACGTGGCCGCAGGCGATGTGCTACTGCTCGACGATGGCCTAGTGCAGCTGCAGGTCACCGAAGTGCAGGGCCAGCGCATCGTCACCACCGTGCTCAACGATGGCGTGTTGTCCGATCGCAAGGGGTTGAACAAGCAGGGCGGTGGCTTGTCGCTGGGCGCGCTGACCGAGCGCGACAAGGAACTGATCGGCATCGTCGCCAAGATCGGTGTGGACTTCATCGCGGTGTCGTTCTGCCGTAATGCCGAAGACATGAACGATGCACGCCGCATCGCGCGTCAGCACGGTTGCGATGCCGCGCTGGTGTCCAAGATCGAGCGCACCGAAGCGATCGAGAACCTGGTCGAAATCGTCGAAGCCTCCGACGTGGTGATGGTGGCGCGCGGCGATCTGGGCGTGGAAATCGGCGATGCCGAATTGCCTGGCCTGCAGAAGAAGATCATCCGCGAGTCGCTGGCGCAGAACAAAGTGGTCATCACTGCCACGCAGATGCTGCAGTCGATGGTGGAGAGCCCGATCCCGACCCGCGCCGAAGTGCTCGACGTGGCCAATGCGGTCATCGACGGCACCGATGCGGTAATGCTCTCGGCCGAAACTGCGGCCGGTGCCTATCCGGTGCGTGCGGTGGAAGCGATGGCGCGCATCTGTCTGGGTGCCGAGCGCCAATTCGAATTCGACACCGACTTCGAAGCGGCGCAACGCAACCTGCAGCGCGCCGACCAGGCGATCGCGATGGCGACCATGTTCCTGTCCGAGCACATCGGTCTGGCCGGCGTGGTCGCGCTGACCGAGTCCGGCGGCACGCCGCGTTACCTGTCGCGCTTCCGTTCCAACATGCCGATCTACGCGTTCACCCGGCACGATGGCGCACGCCGCCACATGGCGATGATGCGCGGCGTGTTCCCGATCAGCTTCGACAGCCGCGGCCTGACCCCGCGCGAAGCCGCACGTGCGGCGATCCGTCTGCTGGTGGAGAACGAGCGCATGGGGCCTGGCGACCGCGTGGTCTTTACCAGCGGCGAGCATATGGAAACCCACGGCGCCACCAACACGCTGCGTCTGCTGGAAGTGGGCGAAGACGGCCGCGCCAGCGGACTGGGCGAGCTGTAGTCACGCCTGTTTGGTGATGACACAGCGCGCGTGCGAAACGCGCGCTGCGTGGTGATAGCGAGGACAAACACAACGGCGGCCTGTGGGTCGCCGTTGTGCTGTGTGGCATGTCCGGCTGAGGTTTGTTGCGGAACGTTTGCGCACGCAAGACGCCAGACAAGACCCATGCGCGCATCCGCCCGATGCGCGGCCACCGGCATCGTCGTCATGCGTGCACATCGCGATGCACATCGCGATGCGCGCCGCGCCACACATCCTGTCACGCAGGACACGTGTAATCGGTTGCAGACATTCCGTGAAGGAATGTCTGCGACTTTCGTCGCTATACTTTCGTTCTCCCCCGCAGCTGCCACAGGAACTACATGAGCATCGAACAGCTTGCCGAAACCGCCCAGGCCATGGTCGCCCCGGGCAAGGGCATCATTGCCATCGACGAATCGACCAGCACGATCGCCAAGCGTTTTGCCAGCGTCGGCATCGAGAACATCGAAGAAAACCGTCGCGCCTATCGCGAACTGCTGCTTACCACGCCCAAGCTGAGCGACTACATCTCCGGCGCCATCCTGTTCGACGAGACCATCCGTCAGAAGACCAAGGACGGCGTGCCGTTCGCCGAGTACATGACCGCCCACGGCATCATTCCGGGCATCAAGGTCGACAAGGGCGCGCAGCCGCTGGCCGGCATGCCGGGCGAGCTTGTCACCGAAGGTCTGGACGGTCTGCGCGCGCGTCTGGAGGAGTACTACACGCTGGGCGCGCGTTTCGCCAAGTGGCGTGCGGTCATCAACATCGGCGAAGACATTCCGTCCGGCACCTGCATCGAGGCCAATTCGCATGCGCTGGCGCGTTACGCCGCGCTGTGCCAGGAACAGGGCCTGGTGCCGATGGTCGAGCCGGAAGTGATCATGGACGGCAGCCACGACATCGAGACCTGTTACGAAGTCACCGAAGCCACGCTGCGTTCGCTGTTCGGCGCACTGTATGAGCAGAATGTCGTGCTCGAAGGCACCATCCTGAAGGCCTCGATGGTCATCTCCGGCAAGGGCTGCGAAGAGCAGGCCGGCATCGAAGAAGTGGCCGAGTCCACCGTGATGTGCTTGAAGTCGACCGTGCCGGCGATCCTGCCGGGCATCGTGTTCCTGTCCGGCGGCCAGAGCGACGAGCAGTCCACCGCGCACCTCAACGAGATGCACCAGCTCGGCAATCTGCCGTGGCCGCTGAGCTTCTCCTACGGCCGTGCGATGCAGCAGGCTGCACTGAAGCTGTGGGCCAAGGACATGACCGGCAACTTCGCCAAGGCGCAGCAGATCATCTATGAGCGCGCCAAGGAAAACGGTCTGGCCGCGCTGGGCAAGTGGAAGGGTTGATCGGTTGATGACGGCTGCAAGGCCGTCGCATCGCTAAGACAAAAACGTCGGTAGCAATGCCGGCGTTTTTGTTTGCCTCGAACAAGAGCGACAGCGCTGATCGGGCGCGATTTCGGGCCACACCGTCATACGGCACTGAAGTCGTTGAAAGACTGTCGGCGGCAGTGATTGCGCTGCACATCAGTCGTCTAGTCAAAACGCAACGAGCGCCTCGCGGCGATCGTCACTTCAACTTTTGCATCGCGCCTCAGGCGGCCGCAGTTTCCTGGGCGGCCAATGCCTGCTGATATGCCTTGAAGGTCGCCTCGTTGTAGGCCACCAGCACAATATGCTTGGGCACCTTGTGCGAGCGCTGCCAGTCGCGTGTCTCGGTCACGGCGATGCGTGCGGCCTGATACAACGGGTATCCATAGATGCCGCAACTGATCGCTGGAAAGGCGATCGAATGCAGCATCATCTGCTCGGCAAGTTTCAGTGACTGCCAGTAGCAATTGGCGAGTTGTTCCGGCTCGTTGTGCTTGCCGTCGCGCCACACCGGGCCGACGGTATGAAACACATGCCGTGCCTTCAGATCGAAGCCGTCGGTAATGCGGATTTCGCCGGTCGGGCAGCGCACGCCCGGACGCACTTGCGGTAACGCTTCGCAGGCTTCCAGCAAACGCGGGCCGGCGGCACGATGGATGGCCCCGTCGACGCCACTGCCGCCCAACAACGATTCGTTGGCGGCGTTGACGATGACGTCAACGTCGAGTTCGGTGATGTCGCCTTGCCAGACTTCGATCTTCATAGCGCGATAGTTAAGGGATTTGCATGAGGAACGCGTGATGGGGCGCGCGTTGCGGAATGGGCACGCTATCGCCCATTCATCTCACCTGCTGCGACCGCCCGGCGCGCGTACGTCGATGCCGCGCGTCGATGGCATGCCGCGACTGTGCGAACGTGCCGATGCGATCGATCGGATCAATCGCAACGCAGATGTCACCGACAATCGAGAGCTACAACCAGCGCCGCACGCGCGCGCAATAGGCGCTGTAATGGCGGCCGAATTCACTGCGCAGGCGCGCTTCTTCGAACGGGATGACGTAGAGCTGCAAAGCAAGCCATGGCAGCGGCAGCAACGTAACCGCCCACAGCAAACCCAGCTGCAGACATAGGCCGATGTAGCTCAGCACCAGCGCCAGATACATCGGGTTGCGGGTGAAGCGATACGGGCCGTCCAGCACCAGCCGCGAGGGATGACCGCTGGGCATGATGGTGGTGCGCTGGCGCGCGAACAGGATGAAGCAGCTCACCGCCAGCGCCAGCCCGAGACCGGCGATGCTGCCGCCGGCCAGTTCGATCCATGCCAACAGGGTTGGCGCAGGTAATGGCAGATCCAACGCGCTTTGCAGCCAGGCACCCAGGCCCAGTGCCAGCGCGAAGTGAGCAGGCGAGGTGATCTTGACCAGCCATGGCGCCCGCGATGCGCGGGTGTCGCTGTGTCCGTACGGCCGGTTGTTCACCACGTTTCTCCCTGCATCACGGCCGCCATCCTAACGTTTCCTTGACATGGACGGGAGTGCGCGGGTGCCGTAGTGCGAGCTGCTCCGCACGCAGCGATCTACAAAGCTTGGCGATGTCCGAGATATCTGCGGCACCATGCGATTGCATGACGCAATCGCATGCCGAGGAAGGCGAGGCCGATGACTGGATCGACCACAAACAAAAAGGCCGCGCTGTGGGCGCGGCCTTGCATGCAGATACAACGCGACGATCAAGGCAGACCGGCCAGCCAATCGTCGTCGGAGCCCTCGTTGATGTCGGCGAACAGCGGCGTGGAAAAATACCGCTCGCCGGTATCGGGCAGCATCGCCAGCACCACGGCGCCGGGCACCGCGCTTTCGGCTACGCGCAATGCAGTGGCGACAGTGGCGCCGCCGGAGATGCCGGTGAAGATGCCTTCCTCGGCGGCCAGGCGACGGGCCACAGTGATCGCATCGGTGTCTTCCACGCTCAGGACTTCATGCGCGACATCGCGATTGAGCACTTCCGGCACGAAGTCCGGGGTCCAGCCCTGGATCTTGTGCGGCTTCCAGTCCTGGCCCTGAAGCAATGCAGCGCCGGCCGGCTCGGTGGCGGTGATGCGCACTTCCGGGCGGGCCACGCGCAGCACTTCGCCTACACCAGTGAGTGTGCCGCCGGTGCCCCAGCCGGTGACGAAATGGTCCAGCCGGTGGCCGGCGAAATCGCGCAGGATTTCGGCGGCGGTGGTGTTGCGGTGATAGGCCGGATTGGCCGGGTTGGCGAACTGGCTGGCCAGAAACCAGCCGTGCTGCTCGGCCAGTTCCTTGGCCTTGCGCACCATGCCGCTGCCGCGCTCGGCGGCCGGGGTCAGGATCACCTTGGCGCCATACGCGCGCATCAATTTGCGGCGCTCGATGGAGAAGGTTTCCACCATGGTGGCGACGAACTTGTAGCCGCGTGCGGCGGCCACCATTGCCAGCGCCACGCCGGTATTGCCGGAGGTGGCTTCGACAATGGTGTCGCCGGGCTTGAGCAGGCCGCGCTGCTCGGCGTCCAGAACGATCGCCAGCGCCAGCCGGTCCTTGACCGAGCCGCCCGGATTGAACGCCTCGACCTTGACGTACAGGGTCACGTGCTCGGGCGCGAGGCGATGGAGCTTGACCACCGGGGTACGGCCGATGGTGTCGAGGATGTTGTCGTACAGGGCCATGGGGTCTCCGTCGGAATCAGGCTGCGTGGGCGAGTGTGGGCGCGTCGGGCGTTGCGATGGGTGAGTGCGGGGGCGGCCGGGCGGTCAACGGCGCTGCGCCGAACCAGTGCAGGCTGGCGGCCAGCCCGGCGACCTCGCCCAGGATCAGCAAGGCCGGTGCGCGCACGGCGTGCTGCTGCGCGGTGGCGGCCAGGCTGGCGAGGGTGCCGGTGATCACGCGTTGCTGCGGGCGCGAGCCGTTTTCCACCAGCGCGAATGGCGTGGCGGGCGCGCGACCGGCCTGCAACAGGCGTTGCTGGATGCTGTCCAGGCCTGCCACACCCATGTAGAAGGCCAGGGTCTGGCGTTCCTGGCCGAGCGCCTGCCAGTCCAGCGTGTCCAGCGAATCCTTGCAGTGCGCGGTGATCAGCCGCAGCGATTGCGCGTGGTCGCGATGGGTGAGCGGAATGCCGGCATAAGCGGCGCAGGCGATCGCAGCGGTGATGCCGGGAATGACCTGGAAGCCGATGCCGTGGTCGCGCAGGAATTCCAGCTCCTCGCCGCCACGGCCGAACACGAACGGGTCGCCGCCTTTCAGCCGCACCACGCGGCGCCCGGCGCAGGCGTGTTCCAGCATCAGCGCGTGGATCTGCTCCTGGCGCGTGCTGTGGCCTTGTGCGGCCTTGCCCACTTCCACGCGCAGTGCGTCGCGCCGGGCCAGTTGCAGGATCTGCGGGCTGACCAGGCGATCGAAGAGCAGCACATCGGCCTGGCGCAGCGCGCGCAGGGCATGCCGGGTGAGCAGGCCGGGATCGCCGGGGCCGGCGCCGACCAGGGTCACGCTGCCGGGGGCCAGCGTGCCGACTGCGGTACGGGGCGTGGGGGATGCTGCGGGTGTCGCTGCTGAAGCGGCCGGGGTAGCGTCGTGCGTGAGCAGGCGGCGCGTGGTGGCTGCAGCGCGTAGGGCATCGTTGAGTTCGGCTGTCGCGCTGGCGGCGATGGTCAGCCAGACCGGTTGGTCGGGCAGTTCCAGCCATGACGGGTCAAACCCGCCCAACAGCCAGCGCACCTGCCCAGCCTGCACCCAGTTGCGCAATTGCATGGTGAGTTCCGGTGCACCCACCAACGGTAGCGCGCCTGCCTGCAGCAGCCCGGCGGTGGCGCGCTCGGCATCGGCGCCGCCGCCGACCACCAGGACGGCACGGCCACGCAGGTCGGCAATGAGCGGGAACACAGGGGGCACGGCAGGGGCATCGAGAAGGGAGGGCCAGACCGTAACGCCGGCATATAGCCGTCGGAAATGACTTCATACACCCTGGAAATAGCGTTCGGTTATAAGCTGGCCCATAGAACTCCTCTACAGTCGAGTCCCTGTGGCGCCTCGCGCTTTTTTGGATATAAGCCCATGACGCTGACCCAACTTCGTTATCTGGTCGCCATCGCCGATGCCGAGCTGAACATCACGCTGGCCGCCGCGCGTGTGCATGCCACCCAGCCCGGTCTGTCCAAGCAGCTCAAACAGCTGGAGGACGAACTGGGCTTTCTGTTGTTCGTGCGCAAGGGGCGCAGCCTGGATGCGGTCACGCCGGCGGGGGTGGAGGTGATCGAGCGTGCGCGTTCGGTGCTGTCGGAAGCCAACAACATCCGCACCTATGCGGCCAACCAGCGCCGCGAGAGCCAGGGCCAGCTGACCCTGACCACCACCCATACCCAGGCGCGCTTCGTGCTGCCGCCAGCGGTGGCGCAGATCAAGCACGCCTACCCGCAGGTGAGCGTGCATCTGCAGCAGGCCGCCGAAAGCGCGGCGCTGGATCTGCTCAGCCAGGGCGATGCGGATATCGCGGTGGTCAGCACCGCCGGTGGCGAGCCGAGCGCCGGGATTGCGGTACCGTTGTACCGCTGGCGTCGGCTGGTGATCGTGCCGCGCGGTCATCCGCTGGATCAGGCGCGCACCGCGCCGGATATGCAGGCGTTATCGCAGTATCCGTTGATCAGTTACGAGTCGTCCACGCGGCCAGGTTCGTCGTTGCAGCGGGCATTTGCGCAGGTCGGGCTGGAGCCGAGCATCGCGCTGACCGCGCTGGATGCGGACCTGATCAAGACCTATGTGCGTGCCGGCCTGGGCGTTGGCCTGGTGGCGGAGATGGCGGTCAGCGCCAACGACGAGGATCTGCGCGCCTGGCCAGCGCCGGCGCCCATTGCCGATTGCATCGCCTGGGCGGTGCTGCCGCGCGACCGCGTGCTGCGCGATTACGCGCTGGATCTAGTACATGTGCTGGCGCCGCAGATCGACAAGCGCGATCTGCGCCGCGTGCTGGATGGCAACCAGGCGCCGAACTGGCCACTGCCACCGACTTGGGAATCGCTGACCCAGACGATTACCAGCTAAGCGGCTGGCCACGGCCGCATGAGCGCTGGTTGAGCGGCTATCGAAAGTTGCAAGTTTGCCGGATCGATGTGGTGCATGTTCTGCAGGAAAGCGAAGGCATTACCTGCCGATCAGCGGCGGCGCACAGGCCAATCCCGCACCCACCGTCTGCCGGTTTTGTGAGAGTGCTTCGGTCACTGAGGGGCGCTTGCGCGCGTACCGGCGTGTCCCGCTCCCGGATGCGGCACCGCGCATCGACTATCGCCGCTCACGGCGCCTGCCAGTTTTACGCGAATGCTCCGGTCACTAATGGCGCTTGCATGCGTAACCAGCATGAGACACACCGCAAGTACGTCCATGTCGCAACCGTGCAACTGCATCATGCTGGCGGTCGGTGTTCGGAATCGGTAGGACTGTTCGTACACTGCGGTCTGCGCGCGGGGTATACCAATTCCGGTTTGCTGCGCGCGCGCGATCCCCGTTCGCCACTGTGAGGCGTTGCAACCGATGACCGAGCGATTGACCGAGCCACTGCGTCCGCCTCTCAGCCGGCTGTGGTCGCCCGACCAGGACGGCGGCATGTCGTTGCAGCTGTCGGCCAACCTCGACGGCCGCGAGCATGCGTTGCTGACGGTACTGGCCGACCCGCACGACGAAGCGTTATGGGTGGCAGTGCAGGCCGGCGACACCCAGGTGCAGATTCCCCTGGCGGTGCTGCGTCAGCTGTTGGAGGTCGCAGCCGAAGAGGTGCATTCGGCCGCGTGGTTTGCGCGGCAGGATGCGGCCGAACCTGAGCTTTGACGGCCTCATCCGTTGCACGCGTGACTGCTCTGGATGCTGCACTGCAACGTACGTGGTTGCGAAAAATCTCAATGCGATCAACAGCCTGCGCGCAGACTCGCACTAACCCGGAAACACGCTGTCAGTGATTCTCCCTACACGTGTCAGGGCCGCCGGATCGGCGTCATAGGTCCGCATCAAGTTGCGCGCTGCGCTGTCGTAAATCCTTATAGCAACCATAACGCGACACTCTCGGACGTCTAGGGGTGGACGGCGCAGGACCGGCGATGCAGTGATCGCATGGCCGGTTTGTTTGGCGGTGTCGTCGAGAGGTTGCCAGCGCTGTCGCATCACCATTGCGCGAGGCTGCGCGATGGCGCGGCTGGCGCACCCGGGTCCCTGGGGAGAGACCTGGCGTGCTTGGCGGCGGATCCGGGTCGGGAGCCCGGGTCCGCCTTTTTTTATGCGCGACGCATTGCCGCGCTCAGGCCAGCGGGATGCGCACCGAGAAACAGGTGCCGCCTGCCGGGCGTGGGCGCACATCCACCTCGCAGTCCAGGGTTTCGGCAGTGCGGTGCACGATCCATAGACCGATGCCCAGCCCTTCGCTGTTCGGGTCGGCCTGGCGAAACGCCTGGAACACCTGTTCGGGGTGGTCCAGGTTCAGGCCGATGCCGCTGTCGATGATTTCTACCTCGGCATAGCCGGGGCGGCGGCGCACGCCGACCAGCACGCGTCCGCGTTCGGTGTACTTGACCGCGTTGCCGACCAGGTTGCCGATCAGCGTGGTCAGCAGCGTGGCGTGGCTGCGCACGCGCAGCGAAGTGGGCACGTGGCGCAAGGCCAGGCATTTGTCGCTCGCCGGTTGCCGCCATACGCCGAGGACCGCGTGCAGCACGTCTTCCAGTGCCAGCGGCTGCAGATCCGGGGTGGAGCTCTTGCTCGCGGCGGCCAGTGTGGCCAGTTCGTCAAGGCTGCGTGCCACCATGCCGATCGCATCGCGTGCGGTGACCAGGGTGGGAACGGAATCGACATTGGCGTGCCGGCGCATCTTGTCGATGGCATAGGCCGCAGTGCGCAGCGGAGTTTTCAGGTCGTGCCCGGCGATCGCCATCAGTCGGCTGCGATAGCGGTCGGACTCTTCGGCATTCTGCAGCGCGCGGCGCAGTTCCAGCTGCGCCATGGTCTGGCGCGCCAGTGCACGCAGCGCTTCGACCTGTTCGTCAGTGAGTTGACGCGGTTGCCGGTCCAGCACGCAGACCGTGCCCAGCGGCAGGCCTTCGCTGGTCTTGAGCAACGCACCTGCATAAAACCGCAGTGGCACCTCGCCGGTGACCAGCGGGTTGCGTGCAAAGCGGATGTCTTCGCGCGTGTCGGGCACCACCAGCACGTCGTTGTCGAGCAGCGCATGCGCGCACATCGACTTGAACAGCGGCGTCTCGCGCTCGCCCATGCCGCGTTCGCTCTTGAACCATTGGCGGTCGGCGTCCACCAGGCTGATCAGCGCGATCGGGGTCTGGCAGATGATCGAGGCCAACTTGGTGATGTCTTCGAATGCCGCTTCGCGCGGCGTATCGAGAATGCCGTAGCTGCGCAGCGCCTGGAGGCGCAACGCTTCGCTCGCTGGTTTGGGCGCGCAGGGAAAGGGCTCAGCCGCTGGATCGAACAAGACGCTCATGCGCGCGCAGGATGAATGGAATAGAGCGACAAGCATAGGGCATGGCAGGGGCTGGCATGTGGGTGCGATCACGCTCGTGGATGGAACTGTGACTGCCGGCCTCGACAGTGGAGGGGCGGCGCTTTGGTTTGTTTGCGATGTCGTGACGCAGATTGCGCGGTGTGTTGCGGCGGAGCAACGATCAGTACGAAGGGGGTGCCACGACTCAAGGATGCGACATCAGGGTGCGACATCCGGTCGCGCACCGGCCGCAAGCATCGCCGCGCGGCAGGCGGCGGCTTACACTCGCGCGATGCGTTCGTTCCGTCATCACCGTTGGCTGCACCTGCTTGCCTGTCTGGCGGTGGCGCTGATGCTGGTGGCGCCGCTGATCAGCCGTTGGAGCCAGGCGCAGTCGGTCGAACCGATGTGCATGAGCGGGCCGGCATTGGACGCAGGCGGGTCGTTGCACACAGGCCACCAGGCCATGCCGGCGCAGACTGCCGCGCATCATCACGACAGCGCCGCGTCGCCAGCCAAGCCGCAAACCGGCGAACACGCTGCCGGCATGCACGGCGAAGCTTGCGATTACTGCGTGCTGGCTGCGCGCCTGCTGCCATGGCTGGCGCTGCTGGTGCTGTGTCTGCTGCAACTCCGGTCGGCGCCGGCGCCCATGCACACCCATGCACGGGCGTGGTCGGTCGTGCGCTGGGCCGCACTCGGGGCACGTGGGCCGCCGCTGCAGGCGTAAGTCTGGCCCCATCGCGGGCGTCCGCTGCGTTGTTGATTGCACGCCTGGTCTTCCGGCGTGCCCGCCTGCCGCTGCATGGACGGCCCGCTTTCCTGAAGTGATGCCTGTGCCCGCTGCTATGCCGCGGCGCACGGCGGTGTTGCCGTGCTGGCACGGCGAAGGGTTGGTCATGCGTCTGCGGTTCTTGAAAACGATGTGGTATGCGCCGTCGTTGGCGTTGGTGTGGTGGCCTGCCTGCCAGGTGCAGGCACAGGATGCGGCGTTGACGCTGGGCAAGGTGCAGGTGAGCCAGACCCAGCGCAGCCCGAACACGGCGCGCGTGCTGAGTTCGGTGGATGTGATCGGCGGCGAGCTGCTGCACGATCAACACGTGGATTACAGCTGGGAGCTGCTGATGCGCGCGCCGGGTGTGCAGGTCACCCAGTTCCGCATGGGCACCGATGCGGGGCGGTTCTCGTTCCGTGGCTTCAACGGCGAGGGACGGATCAATGCAGTGAAGCTGCTGATCGACGGCATTCCCAGCAACGACAATGCCGGTGGCATGCCGTATCTGGATGCGGTGTTTCCGCAGGACATCAGCGCGATCGAGGTCGTGCGCGGCACCAACGATGCGCGCTACGGTCTGAATGCGATTGCCGGCAGCGTGGACGTGCTGACCCGCACCGGCGGTAACGATGGCCGTTTGAGCGTGACAGGCGGCAGCTTCGGCGCACGCGAGGTGCAGCTGGGCAAGGGCTTCGAACATGGCGCATGGAGCCAGAACTATGTACTGGCGTGGCGCGATTCCGATGGCTATCGCAACCATGCCGAGGCGCGTAAGCGCAGCGTGGCCGGCAAGTGGTTCTACACCGACCCGGATGGTGTGTTCCGTGCCGGGCTCACCACGCGTTACTACGACAATCATGCGCTGGAAGCGGGCTATCTGGATGCAGCCAGCGCGCGTACGGCGCCGCGTAGTTCGCCGGGTTATGCGCAGGACGATCGCAGCGAACGCCAGCTACGGCAGACCGCATTGCATGCGGACGGCACGCTGGGCGCCGCTGCGCAGTGGAGCGCAAAGGCCTACCAGAACGACTATCGCAATCGACGCTGGGTGCGGTTTTCCGCAGCCGGCCTGCAGCAGGAACGCGATACCGACGAAACCCATCGCGGGCTGCTGCTGCGTGGCAACTTGCAGCCGGATTGGGGCGCGCTGAGCGCCAACCTGGAAGCCGGCGTGGATGCGCAGTGGCAGGACAATCAGTCGCAGCGCTACCGCACCGTGGCGCGGGTGCGCGGCGCGCAATTGCGCGATTGGGATTACGACCTGCGCACGCGTGGGGCCTACATACAGGCGGTACTGACCCCGGTCGAGCGGCTGCAGCTGGTGCCGGGCTATCGCATCGACCGTGTCGATGGGCAGCTGCACGATGTGCGTGCCGGCATTTACGCACCGACTTACGACTACGGCACCATCAAGCAGCCCAAGTTCAGTGCCAGCTATCGGCTTGTCGGGCAGAGCAGCATGTACGCCAACTGGGGCCGCAGCTTCCAGATCGGCAGCGGCGATGGTGCGTATCGTCGCCAGCCCGGCAATCTAGGCCCATCGATCAACGACGGCTGGGAGGCCGGTTTCAAGTTCGCCCCTTCGGCGGAAATGGATGGGCGCCTGGCGTATTGGGAGCAACGCGCGTCCGGTGAAGTCGCCACCATTCTGGGAGTGAACGGCGTGGCCGGTGTCGGCGATGTGGCCAACGTGGGGCGCACGCTGCGGCGCGGCTGGGATGCGCAACTGAATCTGCAGCCGGCCGAACACTGGCGGGCCTGGCTGTCGTATTCGCGGCAGAAGGCGAGCATCGCCACGCCCGACCCGAGCGCGCCGGCCACGCGCGGCAAGGAGATCGAAAACGTGCCGCATTGGCTGGCGACTGCCGGGTTGGAATGGCAGCTCACTGCGGCCGTGCAGCTGAGCGCCTGGGGCAATGCGCAAGGCGATTACTATCTGGAGCGCAGCAATACGCTGGGCCGCACCGGTGGTTACGCCCTGCTCAATCTGGGCGCGCGCTGGAACGTGGATGCGCGCAATGCGCTCAGCCTGCAGCTGCGCAACGTGACCGATCGTGCGTATGTGTACGCGTGGTACGACACGGGAAGTTCCGGTTATTCGCCGGGCGATGGGCGTGCATTGTCGCTGTCCTGGGATTGGAGCTTCTGATGCGCATATCGACTGCTCAGGGTGCTGGTGCCGAGCTGCGTCAGGACAGCCGCTGGCGCTTCTATCGCGCGGTATGGCGCTGGCATTTCTATGCCGGCTTGCTGGTGCTGCCTTTCATCATCTGGCTGGCGCTGACCGGTGCGGCGTTTCTGTATCAGGACGCGATCGATCGCAGCGTGCACCACGGGTTGAAAGTCGTGCCGGTAGGCGCGCTGCGGATGTCTGCGCAGCAACTGGTCGATGCGGCGCAGCGCAGCGACGGCGGCACGCTGTTTCGTTACACCACGCCCAAGCAAGCCGATGCCAGCGCCGAGATCGGGTTGGTGGATGCGCAAGGTGCGCGGCATGTGGTCTATGTCGATCCGTATCGCGCACGCGTGCTCGGCACGCTGCCCGAGCATGGCACCCTGGCCTGGACGATTCGTCGGCTGCACAGCCTGGAGTTGATCGGGCCGTTTGCGCGCGGGTTGATCGAAATGGCGGCCGGCTGGGCGATCGTGCTGGTGCTGACCGGTATGTATCTGTGGTGGCCGCGCGGGCGTCGCGGCGGGGTGGTCAGCGTGCGCGGCAAGACGGCGCAACGGCTGTTCTGGCGCGATCTGCATGCGGTTACCGGGGCGAGTGTGGGCGCGGTGTTGCTGTTCCTGGCGCTGACCGGCATGCCGTGGTCGTGGGTGTGGGGCGCGCAGGTCAATCGCTGGGTCAATGGGCAGGATTTCGGGTATCCGGCAGGGCTGCGGGTGCAGCAGCCGATGTCGCAGCAGCGGTTGACCGAGACGACCGATCCGGCGTGGTCGTTGCGGCAGGCGCGCGTGCCGGAGTCTGTTGTGCCTGGGCGTGGAGTTGTTGGAATGGATGAGGGTTTGCAGGACGGGCGGGTGGGTGTGCCGCGGGCGCTCCAAGGCTCGCGCGCCAGTAGCGCACAAGCGGTGCCTGATCGCCCCGAGGGGAGAGGGGCTAACTTCCATCCTGCTCATGCAGAACATCTGGAGCACATAGCGCACATAGCGCACATAGCGCACTCACAACACCCGGGAAACCCGGAGCACCCGGAGCACCCGGAACACTCCGAACACTCCGAACACTCCGAACACCCAAGCCAGTCGGAACATGCAGCCCACGGCGGCACCGGCAGCGTCGCTGCGCCCGGTCATGCTGCGATAGGGCTGGATGCGGCGATGGCGCGCTTCGGTGCGCTCGGTATCGTGCCGGGCTACAGCATCTCGCCGCCGCGTGGCGCCACTGGCGTGTACACCGCCTCGGTGTATCCGGCCGACCTGCAACGGCAGCGCGTGATCCATCTGGATCAGTACAGCGGTGCGGTGCTGCTGGACATGACTTATCGCGATTACGGGCCGATAGGGCGCGCGCTGGAATGGGGCATCAACGTGCACCTGGGCCAGCAATACGGCTCGGCCAATCAGTTGATCCTGTTGCTGGCGTGCGCGGCGATCGTGTTGTTGTGTGTGAGCGCTGCGGTGATGTGGTGGAAGCGTCGCCCGGTTGGCGGGCTGGGCGTGCCGCCGCTGCCGGCCGAACCACGCACGCTGCGCGGTCTGATGGTGCTGCTGGTGCTATGCGGGCTGATCTTCCCGCTGGTCGGACTCTCGTTGCTGCTGATGTGGCTGTTCGATCGCTACTGGATGCAGCGCGATCAAACTGGCATCGCAGCACCATGAGGGGCGGCGTGTCTGCGGCTGCATCGCGCGGAGCATTCGCTGCGGCTAGGCGTTAATTCTTAGGATGCCCAGCAGAAACATTCAGCGCGCCACAGCGCTTGAAATTACCGCGAAGAAATCACGACGCGCTGCCGTGCTCAGATGTCCTCGTGAATGCCGCACTCGCGCTTCAGCCCGAAGAAGCGCGTGTCTTCTTCGCGCATGCCGGGTTCCCAACGGCGCGTGGTGTGGAAGTCGCCGATCGACACGTAGCCTTGCTCCCACAGCGGGTGATACGGCAGATCGTGTGCCTGCAGGTATTGCCACACGTCGCGGTCTGTCCAGTCGGCGATCGGGCTGACTTTGTAGCGCTCGCCGCGCTTTTGCACGATCGGCGTCTGCGCGCGGCCGCCGGACTGGCTGCGGCGCAGGCCGGTGAACCAGGTGCCCACATTGAGCTCGTCCAATGCGCGCCGCATCGGCTCGACCTTGCGCAGGTTGTTGTACTGGTCGATGCCGACCATGCCCTGTTCCCACAGGCGACCGTGACGCGCCTCCATCCAGGCACGGCTGACCAATGGGCGATACACCTTGAGATTGAGCTTGAGCCGGTCGGCCAGCGCGTCGGCAAACCGGTAGGTTTCCGGGAACAGGTAACCGGTGTCGATCAGGATCACCGGAATGTCCGGGCGCTGCTGGGTGAGCAGGTGCAGGGTGACTGCCGACTGCGCGCCGAAACTGGACGACAGCGCTGCGTCCTGCGGGCCGTGTTGCAGTGCCCAGGCCACGCGCTCGTCGGCACGCAGGCCTTCCAGCTGCGCGTTGAGCGCGTCCAGGTCGTCCAGCGCGGAAGGTGCGATCGATGCAGCAGGCAGCGCGGTCATGCGAGCAATTCCAGGTCGAGGTGACGGTGGGTGGGGTAGGGCGGCAGGGCGATCAGGCCGCTGCGATGCAGGAAGTCGCCGAAGCCTTCGTCGCCGGCCTGGTCGCGTTCGGCCGCATAGCGCGCCAGCAGCGGTTCCAGCGCGGCGAGGATGTCCGCTTCGGTGATGTTCTCGCGATACAGCGTGTTCAGACGCTGGCCACGGCGATCGCCGCCCAGCATCAGGTTGTAGCGACCGGGTGCCTTGCCCACCAACGCGATCTCGGCCAGATACGGGCGCGAGCAGCCGTTGGGGCAACCGGACAGGCGCAGCACGATCGGGGTGTCGGCCAGTCCGTGTTGTTCCAGCAGCGGTTGCAAGGCCGCGCTGAAGTCGGGCAGATACCGCTCGGCCTCGGCCATCGCCAGGCCGCAGGTGGGCAGCGACACACAGGCCATCGCGCCGCGTGCCAGTGCGGTGGGCGCGCGATTGCCGGCATCCAGACCGTACTGCGCAACCAAGGCATCGACGCGCGCGCGCTCGCTGGCCAGCACACCGGCGATGACCAGATTCTGGTTGGGCGTCATGCGAAATTCGCCGACGTTCAATTGCGCAATCGCACGCAGGCCGCTCAGGTGCGCAGCGGCCTCGGTATCGGCGATGCGCCCGGCCGGCAGCGAGAGAGTCAGATGCCACAGCCCGTCTTCGCCTTCGACCCAGCCGTAGCGATCGCCGTTATGCTCGAAGGCGAACCGCTGCGCCGGCTGCAGCGCGAAACCGGCGCGGCGTTCGATCTCGGCCACGATGGTGTCCAGACCATGATCGTCGATGGTGTACTTGAAGCGTGCGCGTTTGCGCACTGCACGGTTGCCGAAGTCGCGCTGCGTGGTGACCACGGCGGTTGCGAGATCAAGCAACTGATCGCGGGTGACAAACCCAATGACGTTGGCCACGCGCGGCCAGGTTTCCGCATCGCCATGGCTGGCGCCCATGCCGCCGCCGATGCTGACGTTGTAGCCAAGCAATTGGCCCTCGCGCAGGATGGCGATAAAGCCCAGATCGTTGGCGAACACGTCCACATCGTTGAGCGGCGGCGCAGCGAAGCCGATCTTGAACTTACGTGGCAGGTACCGGTCGCCGTAGATCGGTTCTTCTTCGCTGCCGGAGCCGGAGACGCGCTCTTCGTCCAGCCAGATTTCGTAATACGCGCGCGTATTCGGCAGCAGATGCTCGGACACGCGCGCAGCATCGGCATACAGCGTTGCATGCGCCTGCGAAAGCAGCGGATTGGCTGCCACTTGCACATTGCGATTGACATCGCCGCAGGCAGCCAGCGTATCGATCAAGGTCGCATTGATCGCCTGCATGGTTGCCTTGAGTTCGCGCTTGATCACACCATGGAACTGGAATGCCTGGCGCGTGGTGATGCGCAGCGAATGATTGGCATACCGCGTGGCGATGCTGTCCAGCGCCAGCCACTGCGTGGGCGAGATCACCCCGCCCGGCGTGCGCGTGCGGATCATGAACTGATACGCCGGTTCGAGCTTCTGCCGACGCCGCTCATCGCGGATATCGCGATCGTCCTGCTGGTAGCTGCCGTGGTACTTGATCAGGGTCTGATCGTCCTCACGCAACGCACCGGTCACCGCATCGGCCAGGCTCTGTTCCAGCGACCCGCGCAGACGACGGCTTTCGGATTTGATGTCTTCGACGGAATGGCTCATGACGGGATTCGGCATTCGTGATTGGGGATTGGCAACACAAGGCAGGCAGTACGACGACAACACAGCGACCTCGGGAGCCCGCCGTTACGAATCCCCAATCCCAACTCCCCAATCCCAGCACTAATAGACATCGCGCGCATACCGCCCCTCCACCTGCAGCTGGGTGAGATACGCAGCGGCGGCTTCGGCATCGAGTGCGCCGTGGGTGGCGACGATGTCGAGCAGGGCGGCGTGCACGTCCTTGCCCATGCCGATCGCGCCGCACACATACACATGCGCGCCGCCTTGCAGCCAGGCGTAGACCTCGGCGCCGCGCGCGCGCAGGCGGTGTTGCACGTAGAGCTTTTCGGCCTGGTCGCGTGAGAACGCCAGATCCAATGCATGCAGTTCGCCGCGCTGCAAGGCCTGCTGCCACTCGGCCTGATACAGGAAATCGGTATTGAAATGCTGGGCGCCGAAGAACAGCCAGTTACGGCCCTTGGCGCCGGTTTCGGCGCGTTCCTGCACGAAGCCGCGGAACGGTGCCACGCCGGTGCCCGGGCCGATCATCAGGATGTCGCGGTCCGGATTGGCCGGTACGCGGAAGCGTTCGTTCGGCTCGATATAGAGCGGTGCGGTGTCGCCTTCGCGCAGCGCGGCAAGAAAGCCGCTGGCCGAGCCCAGATGCGCGTGGCCGTGCGCCTGGTAGGTGAGTTCGTCCACGACCAGATGCACTTCCTCGCCCACGCGCTTGCGGCTGGAGGCGATCGAGTACAGGCGTGGGGTGAGCGGACGCAGGGCAGCCAGCAGGCTGCCATGGTCCCAATCCGCCGGCCAGCGTCGCAGCACGTCGATCAACTGGTGATCGGAGAGCAACGACGCCAGGCCGGCAGTCTGGGTCGGGGTGAGCAGCGTCTGCAGCTCCTCGGCGCGCGCACGCTCGGCATGTGCGGCCAACAGCGGCCGCGACAGCTTGGTGAGTTCGCGCCGAGTGGCAAGCCACTCGTTCAAGGCCAGAGTCTCTTCGCCGATGGTGACCGCGGCATGACCATCCAGGCGCAGCGTCTGCAGCACTGCATCCACCAGTGCGGGCGGATTGCGATGACGGATGCCCAGCGCATCGCCGGGCTCGTAGCTCAGCCCGCTGCTTTCCAGCGAAAATTCCAGATGACGCACGCGCTTGCCGGGCAGTGCATAGACGCGAAATTGCGGGCCCTTGAAGTCGCGCCCGCTGATGATCTGGTTGGCCAGCACCTCTGCAGCGAACGGGTGCTGATGCGACCACACTGCTGCGGCCGCGCTGCTGCGCAATGGCGTGATGGTGGCCGAGGGCGGGCCACTCTTGAGGTGCTCGCGTGCGTGCGTGAGTGCCTGCGCACGCCAGGGCGCGGCGACGCTGTCGATATCCAGATCGGCTTCGCCACGCGGCTGCACGCGGCTGCCGCCGAGTTCGGCCAGGCGCTCGTCGATGCGGCGCGCAATGCCGCAAAAATCCGCGTAGCTGGAATCGCCCAGCCCCAGCACCGCATACTTGAGCTCGGGCAGCTTAGGCGCGCGCCGGCTGGCCAGAAATTCGACCAGCCCGATCGCATCGTCCGGCGGGTCGCCTTCGCCCTGGGTGCTGATCACCACATACAACAAGCGTTCGCTGGCCAACTCGCGGGTGGGGTAGGTGTCGGCGCGCAGCACGCGCACGCTCAAGCCCGCCGCCTCGGCCTCGGCGGCCAGTTGCTCCGCTTCGCGGCGGGCATTGCCGGTCTGGCTGCCGTACAGCACGGTCAGGCGCTGGCTCGCTTGCGCGATCGCGTGGGGCTGCCCGCCCGGCAGGACCGCGAGCGAGCGCGGCGGCTGGCCTTGTGCCAGCCCGGCGGTGTAACCAGACAGCCACCACAGTGACGCAGAATCCAGGCCGTCCACCAACCGTTCCAGCAGCGCCTTGCGCTCGTCGGGCAAGGGGCTGGGCGGTAGCGCGGAACTGGCGGCGGTCATTTGGATCCGGGGGCGTTGATGAGACCAGTGATGTTATGGAAACGTTGCGGCGGCCAGAAAGGATGAGCCGTTATCGCGTTATGCCGGCCGCTTATTTGGGTGCGGGCTGCCTGCGCCACACACTGCGGCGCCTTGCCCTACCATCGGCTGGTCTGCCCGCCGACGCCACGACACCCCGATGACTCTGCAGCCCCTGTCTCACCTCGACCGGCTCGAGGCCGAAAGCATCCACATCCTGCGCGAAGTCGCCGCCGAGTTCCGGGCTCCGGTGATGCTGTATTCGGTGGGCAAGGACAGTTCGGTGCTGCTGCATCTGCTGCTGAAGGCCTTCGCGCCGTCGCCGCCACCGATTCCGCTGCTGCACGTGGACACGCGCTGGAAGTTCGGCGAGATGATCGCCTTCCGCGACCGCCGTGCGGCCGAGACCGGCGTGGACCTGCGCGTGCACATCAACCCGGACGGCATCGCCCAGGACATCGGCCCGATCAGCCATGGCGCGGCGGTGCATACCGACATCATGAAAACCCAGGGCCTGAAGCAGGCGCTGGAGCAGGGCGGCTTCGATGCAGCGATTGGTGGTGCGCGCCGCGACGAGGAGAAATCGCGTGCCAAGGAGCGCGTGTTCTCGTTCCGCAATGCGCGTCATCGCTGGGACCCCAAGAACCAGCGCCCGGAGTTGTGGAATCTCTACAACGCGCGCACCAAGCCGGGCGAAAGCGTGCGCGTGTTTCCGCTCTCCAACTGGACCGAGCTGGATATCTGGCTGTACATCTACCGCGAACGCATTCCGGTGGTGCCGCTGTATTTCGCCGCACCGCGCCCGGTGGTGGAGCGCGACGGCGCGTGGATCATGGTCGACGACCATCGCCTGCCGTTGCACGCAGGCGAAACGCCGCAACTACGCTCGGTGCGCTTCCGCACGCTGGGCTGCTATCCGCTGACTGGTGCGATCGAATCCACCGCCGACACGCTGGAAGCGGTGATCGCCGAGATGCTGGTCAGCACCAGCTCCGAGCGCCAGGGCCGCATGATCGATCATGCGCCGGGTGCATCGATGGAGCAGAAAAAGCTTGAGGGGTATTTCTGATGGGCAGTGATTCGGGAGTGGGGATTGAAGATTCGCAACAGCGGTTCGCCGTGGACGGAACGGGGGAAGCAGCTGCCTTTGCCAATCCCCATTCCCCACTCCCGAATCCCGGCGCCATCGGCGCCTACCTGCATCAACACGAATCAAAGCCGCTGCTGCGCTTCATCACCTGCGGCAGCGTGGATGACGGCAAGAGCACGTTGATCGGGCGCTTGTTGTACGACAGCAAGCGCTTGTTCGACGACCAGCTCGCGGCACTGGAAAGCGATAGCCGCCGGCACGGCACGCAGGGCGAGGGCATCGACTATGCGTTGTTGATGGATGGCCTGGCCGCCGAGCGCGAGCAGGGCATCACCATCGATGTGGCGTACCGCTATTTCGATACCGACCAGCGCAAGTTCATCGTGGCCGATTGTCCCGGGCATGAGCAGTACACGCGCAATATGGCCACCGGCGCATCCACCGCCGATGTCGCGGTGGTGCTGGTGGATGCGCGTAAGGGATTATTGGCGCAGACGCGCCGGCACAGTTACATCGTGTCGTTGCTGGGCATCCGGCATGTGGTGCTGGCGGTCAACAAGATGGATCTGGTGGACTACGACGCACAGGTATTCGCCGAGATCGCCGATGCCTATCGCGTGCTGGCCGCGCAGCTGGGCATTGCCGATGTGCAGTGCATTCCGCTATCGGCACTGGATGGCGAAAATCTGTCCAGCGCCTCGACGCGGATGCCGTGGTACGGCGGCCCGCATCTGCTGCAGCATCTCGACACCGTGCAATTGGAGGCGCCGGAAGCGGGCAGCGGATTCCGCTTGCCGGTGCAGTGGGTCAATCGTCCCAACCAGCATTTTCGTGGCTATGCCGGCACCATTGCGGCCGGGCAGGTGCGGGTTGGCGATGCCGTGGTGGTGGTGCCGTCCGGGCGGCGCACGCAGGTGGCTTCGGTGCTGGATGCCAATGGCGACGTGGATAGCGCGCGCGCCGGCCAGGCGGTCACGCTGACCTTGCGCGACGAGATCGATATCAGCCGCGGCGACATCATCGCTGCCGTCGACGACCCGCCGGAAGTGGCCGACCAGTTCGCCGCACATCTGTTGTGGATGGACGATGCGGCGTTGCTGCCGGGCCGCCCGTACTGGCTCAAGATCGGCACCCGCACGGTCACCGCGAGCGTCAGCGAGATCAAGCACAAGGTCGATGTGAATACGCAGGAGCGCCTGGCCGCCAAGCGGCTGGAGCTCAACGAGGTGGGTTACTGCAATCTGTCGCTGGACGAGCCGATCGCGTTCTCGCCGTATGCGCGCAACCGCGTGCTGGGCGGTTTCATCCTGATCGACCGGCAGAGCAATGCCACGGTGGCCGCCGGCACGCTGGAGTTTGCGCTACGCCGCGCCGGCAACGTGCATTGGCAGCATCTGGATGTGGATCGCGCCGCGCGTGCGCGCATCAAGGGCCAGACTCCGCGCGTGCTGTGGTTTACCGGCTTGTCGGGCGCGGGCAAGTCCACCGTTGCCAACCTGGTCGACAAGCGCCTGCATGCGCTGGGCTATCACACCTTCATCCTGGACGGCGACAACGTGCGCCACGGGCTCAACCGCGATCTGGGCTTCACCGACGAAGACCGCGTGGAAAACATCCGCCGCGTGGCCGAGGTGGCGCGCTTGATGGCCGATGCCGGCCTGATCGTGCTGGTGAGCTTCATCTCGCCGTTCCGTGCCGAGCGGCAGCTGGCGCGCGAGCGCTTCGACCAGGGTGAATTCGTCGAAGTGTTTGTGGATGTGCCGCTGGCGGTCGCCGAGGCGCGCGATGTGAAGGGGCTGTACCGCAAGGCGCGGGCCGGGCAGATTCCCAACTTCACCGGCATCGATTCGCCGTACGAGGAGCCGGAAGCGCCGGAGATCCATCTTCACGCCGATGGTGAGAATGTAGAGGCGCTGGCGCGCCATGTGCTCGAGTTTCTTGAACTGGAACGTTGACCAGCGCATCGCGCTGACGACGGCAAGGGTCTTTGGTCATGGTGCAAAGCACGCCTTTCTGTCAACACCCTGGCGGCTAGGTCGTTAAACTTTCGACGTACCTCGCCAGGATGTTCTGATGCTTGTTCTGCCCAGCGCGCGCTTTTGCGCCGCGCTCTTCTTGGCCGCTGCGTTGGCCGGTTGCAGCCGCCAGGCTGCGGCGCCCGCCGTTGCCAAACCCATTCCGGTCTCTGTGCAGGCGGTGACCACCCAGCCCTGGAACTCGACCGTGCAGTCGATCGCCACCGTGCGCGCGCGCGAATCGGTGGCGCTGACCGCTGCGGTCAGCGATGTGGTGGAGCAGGTCAATTTCGATAGCGGCGACGAGGTCAAGGCCGGGCAGTTGCTGCTGCGCCTGCGCGGCAATTCGCAGCAGGCGGCGCTGACCGCCGCGCAGGCTACCTTCGAAGAAACCGATCAGTTGTATCGGCGCCAGTTGAGTCTGGTTGGCCAGCAGTTGGTGGCCAAGTCCACTGTCGATACCCAACGCGCCTTGCGCGATGCGGCGCAGGCGCGCGTGCAGCAGATGCGCGCGGAGATCACCGACCGCGAAGTGCGTGCGCCGTTCTCCGGCGTGCTCGGCATCCGCCAGATCAGCCCGGGCTCGTTGATCACGTCCAGCACCGTGATCGCCACGCTGGACGATGTGGAGCGCATGTACGTGGACTTCCAGGTGCCCGAGTCGCAGTTCGGCCTGGTGCAACTCGGCAATGCGGTCAATGGCACGGCGGCGGCGTACCCGGGCGCGCAGTTCGAAGGCGTGGTGGCGGCGATCGATTCGCGGATCGACGAGACCACCCGCTCGGTGACGGTGCGCGCGGATTTCCCCAACGGCGATCGCCGGCTGCGCCCGGGCATGCTGCTGGATGTGCGGCTGTTCCAGCCGGCGCGGCAGGCGGTGGTGATTCCGGAGATTGCGGTGGTGCAGGTGGGGCGCGAGTCCTACGTGTTCCGGGTCAAGCCCGACAGCAGCGTGGAGCGCGCCGATGTGCGGCTGGGCGAGCGCCGCGATGGCAAGGTGGAGATTCTGGAAGGGGTCAAGGCCGGTGAGCGCATCGTGGTGGACGGCACCGGCAAGCTGCGTCCGGGCCTGAAGGTGGTCGATCAGGCTGCGCCTGCATCGACATCTGCAGTGGCGCCCACGCAGGCAGCGCGATGAAACTCTCCGATCTGTCCATTACCCGCCCGGTGATGGCGGTGGTGATGAGCCTGTTGCTGATCGTGCTGGGGGTGATGTCGTTCACCCGGCTCACGCTGCGCGAGTTGCCGGCGATCGACCCGCCCATCGTCTCGGTGGATGTGGAATACACCGGCGCTTCGGCGGCGGTGGTGGAAAGCCGCATCACCCAGGTGCTGGAAGACGCGCTCGCCGGTATCGAAGGCATCGAGACCATCGAGGCGCGCAGCCGCAATGGCTCCTCGGACATCAGCATCGAATTCGTGCAGTCGCGCGATGTGGAAGCGGCCGCCAACGATGTGCGCGATGCGGTCAGCCGCGTGTCCGATCGCATGCCCGACCAGGCGCGCCCGCCGGAAATTTCCAAGGTCGAAGCCGACGCCGACCCCATCCTGTGGCTCAATATGAGCTCCAGCACGATGGACACGCTGCAGTTGTCCGACTACGCCGAGCGCTATGTGGTGGACCGCTTTTCCAGCCTGGATGGCGTGGCGCAGGTGCGGATCGGCGGACGCCAGCGCTATGCGATGCGCATCTGGCTGGACCGCGATCAACTGGCCGCGCGCGAACTCACCGTGGCCGATGTGGAAGCGGCGCTGCAGAACGAAAACGTCGAGTTGCCGGCCGGCAGCATCGAATCGGCGCAGCGCGATTTCACCTTGCGCGTGGAGCGCAGTTATCTCAAGCCCGAGGACTTCGCCAAGTTGCCGTTGAGCAAGGGCGAGGGCGGCTATGTGGTGCGGTTGGGCGATGTGGCCAAGGTCGAGCTGACCTCGGCCGAACGGCGCGCGTATTTCCAGAGCAACGGCGTGCCGAATGTGGGTCTGGGCATCGTGCGTAACTCCACTGCCAACGCGCTGGACGTTGCACGCGAGGCGCGCGCGCAGGCCGAGGAAGTGCAGAAATCGCTGCCGCAGGGCACCAACATCTTCGTCGCCTTCGACACCACCACCTTCATCGATGCGGCGGTGGAGCGCGTCTACCACACGCTGATCGAAGCGGTGGTGCTGGTGCTGGTGGTGATCTGGGTGTTTCTGGGCAGCGCACGTGCGGCACTGATTCCGGCGGTGACGGTGCCGGTGTGTCTGATCGCCGCCTTCATCGCGCTGTACGCGTTCGATTTTTCGATCAATCTGCTGACCCTGCTGGCACTGGTGCTGTGCATCGGCCTGGTGGTGGACGATGCCATCGTGGTGGTGGAAAACATCCAGCGCCGCATCGATCTGGGCGAGCCGCCGCTGGTGGCCGCCAAGCGCGGTACCGGGCAGGTGGCGTTTGCGGTGATCGCGACCACTGCGGTGCTGGTGGCGGTGTTTTTGCCGGTGGGATTTCTGGAAGGCAATACCGGGCGCCTGTTCCGCGAGCTGGCGGTGGCGTTGGCGGCGGCGGTGGCGATCTCGGCGTTCGTGGCGTTGACGCTGACGCCGATGATGTCGTCCAAGTTGTTGCGCTCGCACGGGCAGGCCAAACCCAATCGCTTCCATCGCTGGTTCGATGGCCGCATGCAGGCGGTGTCCGGCGCGTATGGGCGCTCGCTGGAGCGGCATGTGCATCGCACCTGGATCTTCGCGCTGCTGATGCTGCTGGCGCTGGGCGCCAGCGCGTGGTTGATGAGCCGCATTCCCTCGGAGCTGGCACCGGCCGAAGACCGCGGCAATTTCCAGATCATGATCGATGGGCCCGAAGGCGCCGGCTTCGATTACACCGTGGGGCAGATGCATCAGGTCGAAGCGATTCTTAGCCCCTACGTGGGCCCGGACAAACCGATCGTGCGTGCCAACCCGCGCGTGCCCGGCGGCTTTGGCAGCAGCGAGGAAATGCACACCGGCCGCGTCAGCGTGTTCCTGCAGGATTGGGAAAAGCGCACGCGCCCCACCACCGAAGTGGCCGACGAACTGCAGCAGAAACTCAACGTGCTCAGTGGCGTGCGTGCGCGCACGCAGGTGAGTGGTGGGTTGGTGCGCAGCCGCGGGCAGCCGTTCCAGCTGGTGCTGGGCGGGCCGGATTATGCCGAGATCGCGCAGTGGCGCGATCGCATCCTGCAGCGCATGGAAGCCAATCCCGGCCTGGTCGGTCCCGACTCCGACTACAAGGAAACCCGCCCGCAGATGCGCGTCAATATCGACCGTCTGCGCGCCGCCGATCTGGGCGTGCCGGTAACAGCAATCGGTGGCGCGCTGGAAGCGATGATGGGCTCGCGCCGCGTGACGACGTTCGTCGAAAACGGCGAGGAATACGACGTGATGCTGCAGGCCGGTCGCGAAGGCCGCATGGCGCCGGAAGACCTCACCGCGATCCGCGTGCGTTCGATCCGTGGCGAACTGATTCCGTTGTCCAACCTGGTGAGCTTGAGCGAAGTGGCCGAAGCGGGCACCTTGAACCGCTTCAATCGTTTGCGGGCGATCACCATCAGCGCCGGCTTGGCGCCGGGCTACCCGCTCGGCGATGCGATCGCCTGGGCGCAGCAGACCGCACGCGAGGAATTGCCCGAGTACGCGCAGGTGGACTGGAAGGGCGAATCGCGCGAATACCAGCAGTCCGGCAGCGCGGTGTTGCTGACCTTCGGCATGGCCTTGCTGGTGGTGTATCTGGTGCTGGCCGCGCAGTTCGAAAGCTTCGCCCATCCGCTGGTGATCATGCTCACCGTGCCGCTGGCGGTGCTGGGTGCATTGGTCGGTTTGTGGCTCACCGGTGGCACGCTCAATTTGTTCAGTCAGATCGGCATCGTGATGCTGGTGGGCCTGGCCGCCAAGAACGGCATCCTGATCGTGGAGTTCGCCAATCAGTTGCGCGATGAGGGCCGTGGCGTGCATGAGGCAATCGTGGAATCGGCATCGGTGCGTTTGCGCCCGATCCTGATGACCTCGATCGCCACCGTGGTCGGCGCGATTCCGCTGGTGGTGGCCGGCGGGCCGGGCTCGGCCAGTCGCGCCACCATCGGTGTGGTGGTGATCTTCGGCGTGTCGCTGTCCACGCTGTTGTCGCTGTACGTGGTGCCGGCGTTCTACAGTTTGATCGCGCCATTCACCAAGTCGCCCGAAGCAGTGGCACGCGAGCTGGAGACCCTGGAGGCGCAGACGCCGTCGGTGGGTGGGCACGCCTGAGTGATGCCGGCAGTGGGTGCTGCCGGTTGTCGAAGACGCGGTGATGCTGCGGCATCGGTGTTGATCGCTGCGTGTGCATGCGCCTGCAGCGCAAACAAAACCCAAACATCGGGGCGCACGCTGGGTCCATCGAGCGCATCAGCGCAAGGCCAGCATCATTGATGCAATGACGCAGGGCAGCCCCGGCGCCTTGCCGGGAGTGTCTTCGCAACGGCCTGCAGCACTGCCGCGTGATCGAGCCAGACGCCGCAATCCAGTCCAGGAGTGCATGCGATGCAGACACTGCCTTTCGCCAAGGGCGATCCATCCGCATTGCGGGCTGCCGGTGGGCACGCCGCGCAAGCGTACTGTCCGCATTGCGGTGCGGCGCGCGCTGGCGATCTCGCTACACGCGCTGCAACACCGTGCACAGCACAACTGCCCGACACCACTGCGGTAGCGCCTGCGCAGCCAGCCACGCACCGGCCACGCTCGGGCGAACCACCGCAACACATCGCTCCATGGCAGTGCCCGATCCTGCGCGCGGCCCTGCTCGGCACCATTGCGCTGGTGCTGCTGGTCGTGGATATGTTCGTGCTATGGCCGGTGCCGTAGGCCGCGCCAACTGGCCTCGGCACCATTGCATGGCTCAGCGGTCGCACGCACCTTTACCAACGCGCTAAGCGCGTGCAATGACTAAGGTCACATGACAGTCATGGCCGGCTGTGGTCGACTTCGGCGGTTACCCTGACCGGAATTGCCGATGCGTCGTTTTGCCTGCCTGCTTGCTCCCTCTCTCCTTGCGCTGTGCTGCGGCACCGCGCTGGCGCAATCCTCCGGCGAGCCGGTGCCCAATGGCCGGCTGCCTGCCTGGGCGGTGCCGGAGCGCTACAGCCTGTCGTTCAAGATCGACCCGGACCAGACCGAGTTCAGTGGCCGCACCAGTATTCGCGTGCAGCTCAAGCAGGCGTCCGATCACCTCTGGCTGCATGGCAAGGAATTGGAGGTCAGCAAGGTCACGATCACGCCGGCCAAGAGCAAGGGCAAAGGCAAGCCGCTGACCGCACGCTATGTGGAAGCCGATGCGCAGGCAGGTGTGGTGCGCCTGGACTTCGGTCGCACGCTGCAGCCGCAGACGCTCACCGTGGACATCGTCTACAGCGCGCCGCTCAATCAGCAGCTCCAGGGCCTGTACCAGGTGAAGTATCAGGGCCAGTCCTATGCGATGACGCAGATGGAACCGATCAGCGCACGCTACGCGTTCCCCGGTTTCGACGAGCCCGCGTTCAAGACGCCGTTCGACCTCAGCCTGACCGTGCCCACCGACGACCAGGCACTGGCCAACACCATCGCCACCTCGACCAAGCCGGCCGGCAAGGGCTGGAAAACGGTGACCTTCGCCCCGACCGTGCCGCTGCCGACCTATCTGGTCGCCTACGCCGCCGGCCCGTGGGATGTGGTCGACGTGCCGGCAATGCTGGCCACCCCGCAGCGCCCCAACGCCACGCCGTTGCGTGGCATCGCCGCCAAGGGCCAGGGCCCGCGCATCACGCCGGCGCTGGACCAGACCCCGGCGATCATCGCCGCGCTGGAGGACTATTACGCCTTCGGCTATCCGTTCGACAAGCTCGATCTGGTCGCCGCCCCGGATTTCAGTGCCGGTGCGATGGAAAACCCCGGCTTTGTGACCTTCCGCGATTGGCTGCTGCTGCTGGACAAGGAGTCGCCGGCAGAGAACGTGCAGCGCTCCTTCAACACCAACGCGCATGAGCTGGCCCACCAATGGACCGGCGACGCGGTCACCATGGAGTGGTGGGACGACCTGTGGTTGAACGAAGCGTTTGCCACCTGGATGCAGCAGAAGATCACCATGCAGCTGCACCCGGAATACCGCGCCAATCTGGACCGCATCACCGGCGCACAGCACGCGATGGACAACGACAGCCTGGTCAGCGCGCGCAAGATCCGCCAGCCGATCACCGGCAATGGCGATATCGAAACTGCCTTCGACGGCATCACCTACCAGAAGGGTGCGGCGGTACTGGCGATGTTCGAAGCTTTCGTCGGCGAAGACGTGTTCCGCGAAGGCATGCGCGCCTATATCGCCAAGCACAAGTTCGGCAGCGCCACCGCCGACGATCTGGTCGATGCGATCGCCGAGGCCGCCGGCAAGGGCGAAGATTTCAAGGCCGCATTCCGCAGCTTCCTCAATCAGCCGGGCGTGCCGTATCTGCAGACCCAGGTCGCACGCGAAGGCGGCAAGACCGTGGTCAAACTGCAGCAGCAACGCTACCTGCCGCTGGGCTCCACCGGCTCCACCGCGCAGCAATGGGGCGTGCCGGTGTGCGTGAAATACGGCAAGGGCAAGAACCAGGTCGGCACCGCCTGCCAGATGCTCGAAGACGGCAGCGGCAGCATCGTGCTGGAAGGTGCGGGTAAAAACACCTGGGTGTTCCCGAACGCGCGCGGCGCCGGCTATTACCGTTTCAGCCTGCCAAAGAAACAGCTGGCAGCGCTCGGCAAGCAGATCGGTCAGCTCGACGAGAACGAACAGCTCGCCTACGCCGATGCGATCGATGCGGCCTACCGTCACGGCGATGCCGACAGCGACGCAGTGCTGGCAGCGATCAAGCAGTTGGCACCGTCCGCATCGGCCGATGTCTCGACCGCACTGCTGGATCGCTTCGTGTGGATCTGGCGTTACCAGGCCACCACCGAGGCGCAGCGCGGCGCCTTGCGCAAGGCCGCCGAACAGGCGTATTTGCCGCGTCTGCAGCAGTTGGGTTACACGCGGCGTAGCGGCGAATCGATCGACGACACCACGCTGCGCGCGTCGCTGGCCGGCCTGTTCGCGCTGCGGCTGCAGAACGCGCAGGTGCGCAACGCGCTGCTCGCGCAAGGCGATGCGGTGCTGGCCGGCGGCAACGGCGCACTGGACTTCTCCAAGGCCAATCCGGATCTGCTCGGCACCGTGCTGGCAGTGACCGCACAGGAACGTGGTGCGCCCGCCGTGCAGGCGTTGATCGATGCATTGCGCACGCACGCCGACCCTGCGCAGCGCAACGCCATGATCACCGCACTGGGCACGCTGCAGGACCCGGCATTGCTCAAGCAGGCGCGCGACTTTGCGCTCACCGATGCGATCAAGGTCGGCGAGATGAAGGGCTTGCTGTCGCGCGGGCACAGTTACGAGACCTCGCACGCTTCGATGTGGCCGTGGTTCACCGCCAACTTCGATCGCATCGTGCAGCGCAGCGGCTCGTTCGACGGCGGCGGCTTGCCGGGAATGGGCGCAACCGGCAGCTGCAGCGTGGAAGACGCCGATCGCCTGGATGCGTTCTTCAAACCGCGCCTTGCCAAGCTCAGCGGCGCCGACCGGGGCCTCGCACAGACCGGCGAAACCATCCGCCTGTGCGCTGCACTCAAGCAGGCGCAAACCGCCAAGCGCTGAGTTGCAGCGTGCGACCCGGGTGCGCAGTATCGGCAGTGTCGATGCTGCGCACATAGGGGCCGGAGCGATGGACGATTCACCGACGCAGCACGGAGCCGGCCTCGTGCTGCGCCGTTGGCGCCAGGACGACCTGGATGCCTTGTTGCGGCGCGCCATGACCCGCTGATGCCGCGCGGGTTGAGCGCGCAATTTCCGCACCTTTTTACACACGCCGATGGCGAAGCCTTCCAAATGGGGGCACGCCGATCCTGCGCGCCAGAAGTCGGTCCCGCCGGAGAGGTTGGGGCTCTGGAAATCGGCTTCATCCCAACCGCCGTACACGGCCCATCGCGCCAGTGGCTTACCATCGTCGTCACTGTTCCTGCGGCAGCGGCCTTGGTGGTGCTGCAGGATGACCGATACAGCAATCGCGGGAGGGGTCGAGAACGGCCTGTTCCGCACTGCAAGAAACACGAACGACTGGATACGACGATGACACAGCATGATGGACGGGGCTCACGCCCGCCGCGCGATGGCGGCACCTCCGGCGGCGCGCACAACCCTTGGGGGCGCGCCGTGCCGCGTACACCTGCAGCGCGGCCACCCGCACCGCAGGCGCCTGCGCAGTACGCGCCCTCGGCCACGCCCGCTGCTTCTGCGACCTCTGGCGGCAACGCGCGCGAAGTGCGGCTGTACGGCATCAATGCAGTGCAGGCGGTGTTCAAGGCGCGGCCGGAGGCGTTGCGCAAGCTGTATCTGAGCGAGGCGCGTATTCCGCAGTTCAAGGCCCTGCTGGCCTGGTGCGTCGCCCAGCGCATCGGCTACCGCGTGGTCGAGGAGGCCGATCTCAGCAAGCTGGCCGCCAGTACCCACCACGAAGGCGTGGTGGCCGAAGTGCTGCGCGTCACCCCGCAGTCCTTGCAGGACTGGCTGGCCGCGTTGCCGGCCGGGCCGGTGCTGGCGCTGTGGCTGGACGGCGTGGGCAACCCGCACAACTTCGGCGCGATTTTGCGCTCGTCCGCGCACTTTGGTGTGGCCGGTTTGCTGCTGCCGGCTGGCTCCACGCTGGGCTTGTCCGGCGCGGCGGCACGTGTGGCCGAAGGTGGCGCCGAAGCGGTGCCGCTGGTGCAATTGCCCGACACTGCATTGGCGATGGCGCAGCTGCGTCAGGCCGGATTCGCAGTGGCCGCCACGCTGGCGGACGGTGGTGAAGACGTGTTCGCCGCAGCTTTGCCGCAGCGGCTGGTCTATGTGATGGGCGCAGAAAGCGAAGGCATGGACCGCCAGTTCGCACGCGATTGCGACCTGCAGTTGTCGATTCGCGGCAGTGGCAAGGTCGAGAGCCTCAACGTGGCTTCGGCCACGGCGGTGTTCCAGGCCGCCTGGCGCGCCCGCGTGCTCAGCGGGCAGTCCTGATGCGTGCGTCTGCGTGGTTGCTCGCCATTGGCGGGGTGCTGAGCGCCAGCACTGTTGTGGCAGCTCCGGCCGCAGCGGCTGCCGCCCCCGAGGTGCGTACCGATCACGGCATGGTGCGCGGGCAATGGCAGGACGACGGTAGTGCGGTGTTCCGCGCGATTCCCTTCGCTGCTCCGCCATTGGGCGCATTGCGCTGGCGGCCACCGCAGCCGGTTGCGGCATGGTCGGACGTGCGCGATGCCACCCAGGCGGCCACGCCGTGCGTGCAGCCGGCGCTGGGCTGGAACAACGCCATGGCCAAGCGCGGCACCGAAGATTGTCTGTATGTCGAAGTGCAGACGCCGAAGTTGCAACCGGCCAAGCCGCTGCCGGTGTTCGTGTGGATTCACGGCGGCGCCAATGTGGCTGGCGGCGCGGATGGTCATCTGCCGACCAATCTGGTCGCACAGAACATGCTGGTGGTGACGCTGCAATACCGGCTTGGCGCCCTCGGTTTTCTGTCGCTGCCGGAACTACGCGATGGCGATAACGAAGCCGCCGGCAACTACGCCTTGCTCGATCAGATCGCCGCGCTGCAGTGGGTGCGCGACAACATCGCGCAGTTCGGTGGCGATCCTGCGCGGGTCACCATCGCCGGGCAGTCGGCCGGTGGTCAGGACGTGGGCCTGCTGATGCTCAGCCCGCTGGCACGCGGCCTGTTTTCCGCAGCGATCGAGCAGAGCGGCACGGCCGGTTTCGGGTTGCCGGCGCGTTCGCTGGAAGAGAACCGCACGTTGGGTGTGAATATCGCCAAGCGTGCAGGCATCGATGATCCTGCAACGCGTCTGGCACAGCTGCGTGCGCTGCCGGTGGAGCAGGTGATCAAGGCCGCGCAGGGTGTCGACGTGCCGGCCCTGGACGACGATGGCTACATCTGGCTGCAGGCGGTGGTCGACGGACGCGTGCTGCCACGTGCGCCTACCGCGTTACTGGCCGAAGGTGCACAGGCCAAGGTGCCGCTGTTGATCGGCTATGTGGTGCAGGAGCTGGAATATGGCGGCAAGCAGGGCGCGCAGGCGCGGCTGCGTCGCGACTATCCCGCGCAGGCCGAGGCAGTGCTGCAAGTGCAGCGTGCACATGCGGCGCAGCGTGCCGCGCGTCAAGGCGATGCGGCGATGCAGCTGTCTACCGATCTCACCTTCCGTTGCCCGGCAGTGACCGTCGCACAGCAGCAGGCCGCGCTGGGCGTGCCGGTGTGGCATTACGTGTTCGATACCGCCGCACCGGGCGGGCAGGTGACCCATAGCGCGGAGCTGCCGTTCCTGTTCAAGGATCTGCCGATGGGGCAGCCGCCGGTGAGTTTGCAGCGCTATTGGGCCGCGTTCGTGCAGCGTGGCAATCCCAACGCCAAGGGCTTGCCGGCCTGGCCGGCGTTCGCGCCCGGGCATGCGGCATTGCAGTTCGACGCCAACGGCGTGCGGCAAATCAAGGATGCGCGCCCGCCCGTGTGTGCAGGCGTGGACTTGCCGTAAGCGATCGTGCGCACTGAAATCGCGCGCACCGAAACGGTACGCGCGATGACTCCCCTCAACTCACTCAGGGTGCGCAGCCCGGCCCGCCGAAGTAGAAGCCGCCGTTCTGCATTTCCGGCGACAACGTGGTGCGGGTGACGCCTGCACCCAAGGCATACGGGTAGGTGTAACCGGCCATCGCCAGCGTGTAGCAGGACGGCTGCGCCACATTCAAGCTCGACACGCGTTGCGCGGGATGCGTGGCCATCGCCGCATCGCGATAAAAATGGTTGGCCTGAAATGCGGCCTGGCGATAGCCGGCGTTCGCAAACCGGCCGCTGCCCATCGGTGCGCTGGGACGACCGTCCCAGGTGGAAATTTCGCCGCCCGCAGAGATGAAGATGTTCGCGCTGCCCTCGGCGATATCGCCTGCGTAAAGTTCGGCCTTGTAGTAGCCGATCCATTCGCCATTCAAGCCGAACCACCAGTAGCCATCGGCATTGCGCTGGAATTCCACGTGCAGCATCGCCTGCTTGCCGCCTGCGGTACTGAAGCCACCGGCCGGTGCTGCACCGAGCACATTGGCGGTGCTGGTCTGCACGAAGTCGGCGCAATCCAGATTATGGCAACCGGTGGTGATGTAGCCATCCTGGGTGGAGTAGATAAACAGGATCGGCCGCGTGCCCCAACCGGCGCCGGGCTGGGTCTGCCAACCGGCTTCCAGCGTCTGGATCACGCCTTGGCGGGTGTAACCGCCCAACCAGATCTGGCTGATCGACTGTGCATCGTTGGCGGTGACTGTCGGCACCCAGGTGTTGAGATCGGCACCGGCGCCGGTCACCGGCGAGCCGGCGGTGTCCAGATAGATGGTGGAGTAGTAATGCACCACCGATGCGGCCTCCTGCGCCGCTGGCGCAGCGTCAGCCTGCCTGGGCGCGATCACACTGGGAGTGGTGCCACGCAGAAAGCTGCGCAGATCCGCATGCTTGCTCATCTCGGCCAGGCCGATGCGTTCGAGCGGTACGCTGCCGGTATCGCAGCGTTGCGCCGCATCGATCGGCGTCACCGTACCCGTGTTGCTTGAGATCGTCGGCGGCATTGCTGGCGTGCTGCCATCGCGCAGTGCCGGCTGCTGCTCGCGCGGAATGCAGTCGAAGATCTTGCCGTCCTGTTGTACGCTGCGCAGTACCGTCAAGCCGTTGTAACGATTGAAGACATAGCGCTGCATTTCGGCGAATGCGGTGGGGTCGGTGACCTTGGCAGTTGCGCCACGCGTGGCGTAACTAAGCTGCGCCTGCGTATCCAGAAAAGTTTTGAACTCGCGCGTGACCTGCGGAAATGCCCGCGACACCGATAGCGACGCGCGTAGTGCATCGCGCTGGACGGGTGCGACGCTTGCCGTGGCAGGCGTCCGCAGTAGCGGTGGCATCAGTGTGTCGATGCTGCGATCGCTGGTTGCCGAAATCGACGGCGGCAGCAACGCGGCGGCGTGAGTGGCGGGAGCCAATGCACAAACGCAGAGCGCAGCAACGGCGCGGCCGATCGCTATCGGCCGATTGGAACGGAAGGTCATGTGTGTTTCCCCTGACGCCAGAACGAAACTGCCTGCACGTGGCGCACCATGCAGCACAGTGCTCTCGGTACGCAGTTGCGTCCCGAGGTTCGTTCGGTGGCGCATGCCTGCGTTGAAGGCGTGCGCATCCTAACTGTCTAAAAAGGGAATATATCGGAAAACACGCATTGCGTGACATCAGGCACACGCCAAGCGCAATGCGCTAAGCGGATGCCATGTCGATGGTCATGCACACCCTTGCGTACGGCGTATTGCCACTGCGCAAAGGTGTGCACGGTCACTCCGCCATAAGCATGGCTGTTCTTACTTTTTTTGCAGCCTCACTGCAGCGCCGCCGCTTGCAGCCAGCGCAAGCCGCAACGTGTCGTTACGTGTGAGCTTGCGCGTGTCGATACGCACTTCTGTCGGCGCCTCGCCATCGGCGTAGATGGTCGCGGTCCACGTGCCCTTGCCCAGAAACGATAACGGCAAGGTCAGCGTGCGTGCCTGCTCGTTGGTCATCGCGCCCACATACCAGTCCTTGCCGCTGCGTCGCGCTATTGCGATGTGCTCGCCGATGGCACCGTCCAATGCCCGCGTCTCGTCCCAGCTTGCCGGCACATCGCGCAGGAACTGCGCTGCCGGCACGTTTTCGTATTGCTCCGGGCTATCAGCCACCACCGCGAACGGGCTTTCGTACACCACATACATCGCCAGCTGCTGCGCGCGGGTGGTCATCACTTGCGGCGCGATGTGCTGCGCCTTGAAGTCTGCCGGGCGCACATTGCGGAAGCCGCCGGGCGTGTAGTCCATCGGCCCGAGCAACATGCGCGTAAACGGCAACGTGAGGTTATGCGTGGCGGTGATGCGCGTGGTCCACTTGTTGTATTCGGCGCCGAGCACGCCTTCTTGCGTGAGGTAGTTGGGATAGGTGCGGCTCAAGCCGGTGGGGTGATAGGCACCATGCAGATCCACCAGCAATGTGTGCTTGGCGGCCTTGGCGAGCAGGCGGTGATAGAAATCCACCATCTGCTGATCGTCGCGGTCCATGAAGTCGACCTTGATGCCCTTGATGCCGAGCTGTTGATACCACGCAAGCGCTTCGTCCATATGCGCATCGAGCGCGCGCCAGTGCGCCCACAGCCACAGCCCGACATCGCGCTGCCGTGCGTAGGCCACCAGGCCCGGCAGATCGAGTTGTTCCACCGGCCTGCGGATATCGGCATCGACATTGTACTGGCCATCGCCGGTGCTGCCGAAATACCAGCCGTCGTCGATCAGCATGTATTGCAGTTTCAATTGCTGCGCGTGATCGATATAGCGCTGGATGGTGGCGGTATTCATGCCGGGGTTCGCCACACCGCTGGCCAGCGAGCCGGACCACCAATCCCACGCCGATTTGCCTGCACGCACCCAGCTGGCATCGAAGGCAGGCGGTGGATTGAGTGCGGAAATCAGGTTGGAGTCGATCAGGCTTGCCGGGCTGTCGCCGAGCATGATCACCCGCCATGGCGTGGCGAAATCGCGGCCTTTGGCATCGAAATCGACCGCCAGCTTGGGGTCGTCCAGGCGTGGCGATAATTTCGCCGACACCCCCAGCCCACCATCCTCGCGGCCGGTGAGATACAGGCCGGCGTAGTCGCGCAGGTTGGCCTCGGCAATCGCCAGCGTGGTGCCGCTCGCATCGGTCTGGCACACCAGCGGCAGTTCAAGCAGATTGTGCGGGCGCAACTTCGAGGCGGCGATCGCATCGTATTCGCCCTCGTGGCTGGTGCCGAAGCGACCGAGGTTCAATGTCCAGCACGCATAATCGCGCGGAAATGCAAAGCTGGTGAGCTCATTGCGAATATGCACCTCACCGGCGTCGGGCAGCACGTAACGCAGTGCTACACCATCGTCGTAGGTGCGCAACTCGATGGTGAGTCGTCGCTGTTGCGCATCGGACAACTGCACGCGCAATTGGCGATAGTGATCACGCACCTGGCGCGTCTTGCCCACGCTCAAGGCGAACTGGCTGTCATGCGTTTCGGTGGTGCTGCTTTGCAGCGTCATATCGCGGCCGAGCTTATTGGCCCTGCCCAGATCCAGCCCAAGCGGTGCATCGTCGAGCACCACTTTGTTGCGATACAGCACGCGATAGGTTGGAATGCCGCCCTCGCGTAAGGTGAATTCCACCTGGGTACGTGCGTCGGGCGATTGCACACGCAAGCTCTGTGCTGCAACCGGCGCAGCGATCACACACAGCAATGCGCATGCCGCCGGTAATGCGGACTGGATCAGGTTTCGCATGAGTCCCTCCTCCTGGGAGCGCCAACCCTAACGCAGAAAGGTTGTTGTCGGTATCTACCTGGGGTAACGTTACCTCGCACCATGGCCGCTGAAACAGGGGCGGCAGCCACGGGCGGCATCACTCGAAAGCAAAGCGACAAGACAGTTGCGAGTCGTCTTGTTGGTTGCGTCCGGCGATGTGCACCGCTGTTTGGCAGTAGAGCTTGGGAGAGGCCTCTAATGCTGATGGTTCGCAAGGCGTTCCGCCGTGGAGCGCTGTGGTTGTTGTGTGGTTGCATCGGTTGGACTGCAGTGGAGGCTGCGCCTGCCGACGATCCGCCGGGTCCTTACGATGTGCGCGTGCTTGCGGGCGGGGTGGGGCTGACCAAGAAGCTCGCCGCCGATACGCCATTGCTTGCCGCCAACGCCGATTGGAGCGTGTCCGGTTGGGTGCGCCTATCCAGTGCAACGACAGGCCCTGCGTTGATCGCCGGTGTGGGCGATCCGCAAGGCACTGGCCGCTATTTTGTTGTCGACGACGGCAAGCTCGGTTTCGTGCAGGGTGGCGACAACGTGCTGCGCAGCAAGCAGACGCTGCGCGCAGGGACGTGGACATACGTCGCCGCAGTTGCACAAGGCACGCGTCTGACGCTGTATGCAAATGGCCGTGAGGTTGCCAGCGGCAAGGTGCAGCAGCTCGCGGTTGCGCCAACATTGGTATTCGGCCCGCGGCAGCAACCGGCTGCGTATACACACCACTTCGGTGGGGAGATCGCGGGCTTTACCGCGCAGGCGGGTGCACTGGATGCGGCAGCCATCGCGTCGCTTGCAAGGCAGGCGCCGGATCCTGCGTTGCAGCGCTTTGAAGACGCATCGCCTGGCTGGCGTGTGCAGGTCAAGCAGATGGCTGGGCAGCTTGCGCCGCAGCCTGCGGCGACCTTGCCACGCAGTGCAGCGGCCTTCTCGACGCCGGTTGCAAAGCCAGTGCCGAACGCACCGGCGCTGCAGCCGCTGGATGCCGCGTCATGGCGGGTCGGGGCATGGCAGTTGGCTGCGGCACCGGACCTTGGTCAAGCCACCGGTGCAACGCTGTCGCGCAGCGATTACGCAGCGGGCAAGGCCACGTGGCGCGCCGCGACCGTGCCGGGCACAGTGCTCACCACGCTGGTGGATCGCGGCGTGTATCCGGATCCGGATATCGGCCTCAACAACATGGCGATTCCCGAATCGTTGAGCCGGCAGGACTGGTGGTATCGCAGCAGTTTCGATGTGCCTGCGGCGCTGCAAGGCAAGCGACTGGAACTGCTGTTCAACGGCATCAACTATGCCGGCGAAATCTGGGTCAACGGCACCCAGGTCGGGCGCACCCGGGGTGCATTCGCACGCGGTCGTTTCGATGTCAGCAAGCAGCTCAAGCCGGGCAGGAATGTCATCGCAGTGCGCGTGTCGCCGCCGCCGCATCCGGGCATCGCACACGAACAATCGATGACAGCGGGCGTCGGCGAAAATGGCGGTATGCAGGCGCTGGACGGGCCGACCTTTATCGCCAGCGAAGGCTGGGACTGGATTCCGGCGGTGCGCGATCGTAATGCCGGTCTGTGGCAGGACGTGCAGTTGCATGCCACCGGTCCCGTGGCACTCGGTGATACGCAAGTGGTCACCGCGCGGCTGGCATCGGATCACCGCCGCGCAGAACTCGAAGTCAGCGTGCCACTGCGCAACGACACCAACGCAGCAGTGCAGGGCACCCTGCAGTTGGCCTTCGGAGATGTACGTATCCAGCGCGAGGTCACGGTGCCGGCCGGTGGCAGCACGCTCAGGCTCACCGCTGCCGATACGCCGCAGTTGATCATCGCCAATCCGCGCCTGTGGTGGCCCAACGGCTATGGCGAGCCTGCGCTGTATACCTTGCAGGTCGGTTTCGATATTGCCGGCACGCGTTCGGACGCGCAGCAGCTGCGTTTTGGCATTCGTCAGGTGACCTACGAACTATCGTTGTTCGATAACGATGGTGCGCTACGCCGCGTGCTGGTGGATCTCAATCAGGCGCGGCAACGCGGCGAGCGCATCATCGATGTTCGCCATGGCGCGATCCGGCCGGTGCCCGGTGGCAATGCGCAGTCGCTGTATCCGGGCGCATTGGCGTCGCCGGCCGTGCAGCAACTCGACGACACCAGTCTGGTCCCGCATCTGGCGTTGCGCATCAATGGCGTGCGCATTGCGGTGAAGGGCGGCAACTGGGGCATGGACGATTGGCGCAAGCGGGTCTCGCGCGAACGGCTGGAGCCGTACTTCCGCTTGCAGCGCGATGCGCATTTCAATGTAGTGCGTAACTGGGTGGGGCAGAACACCGAAGCCAGCTTCTTCGAGCTGGCCGACGAATACGGCATGCTGGTGTTCAACGACTTCTGGCAGTCCACCCAGAACTACAACCTGGAGCCGGCCGACGCGGCGCTGTTTCTGGACAATGCCGCCGAGGTGATCAAGCGCTTCCGCAATCATCCTTCCATCGTGCTGTGGTTCGGGCGTAACGAAGGCGTGCCGGCTCCCATCCTCAACGAAGGCCTGGACACACTGGTTGCCGAACTCGATGGCACACGCTGGTACACCGGCAGTTCCAACGAGATCAATCTGCAGGTCAGCGGGCCGTACAACTACCGCGAGCCGGTGGCGTACTTCAACAAGCTGGCGCAAGGGTTTTCGGTGGAAGTGGGCACGCCCTCGTTCTCCACGCTGGAATCGTTCAAGGCGTCGGTACCTGCGGTGCAGGATCAGTGGCCGATCGGTGATGCCTGGGCGTATCACGACTGGCACCAGTCAGGTAACGGCGACACCGGCAGCTTCATGCGCACGCTCACCGACAAGCTCGGCGCACCGACCAGCCTGGCCGATTTCGAGCGCAAGGCGCAGCTGCTCAATTACGACACCCACCGCGCCATCTTCGAAGGTTTCAACGCGCAGCTGTGGAGCAAGAACAGCGGGCGATTGCTATGGATGAGCCATCCCGCCTGGCCCAGCAACATGTGGCAGATCTACAGCCACGACTACGATACGCATGCCGCTTACTACGGTGTGCGCAACGCAGCGGAGATGCTGCATGTACAGATGAACCTGCCAGGCCACGAGGTGGTGGTGGTCAACAACGCGGCCGAGCCGGTCAGCGGCTTGCGCGTGCGTGCCGAGATCTACGGTGCCGATGGCAAGCTGCTGCAACAGCGCGAGCAGGCGGTCGATGCAGCGGCGGTCGCGGTGTCGGCGCCGGTGCTGCAATTGGCGGCACTGCTCAAGGACACCAATGGGCTTGGCTTTGTGCGCTTGCAATTGCTCGACCGCGACGCCGTCGTGCGCTCGCGTAATTTCTATTGGGTGGCGCGCAATGCGGCCGCCATGCGCGGCCTGGATGCGCTGGCGGCAGTGCCGGTGCAGCTCAGCACGCAGTTGCAGGACGGTGCGGAGCCGGTGCTGCGCGCCACCGTGCGCAATGCCTCGCAGCAGGTTGCGCTCAACACCAAGCTGACCCTGGTGGATGCGCAAGGCCAGCGCATCCTGCCGGCGTATTACAGCGACAACTATCTCAGTCTGGTGCCAGGCGAGCAGCGCGAGATCGAGATTCGCGGTCCGTCTGCGGCGAGCTTGCGCAATGCCACGCTGCAAGTGCGTGGCTGGAATGTCGAACCATCAACAGGTGCTGCCAACGGGCTTCCGTAGCGGCGCCAGCAAGTTGCCGCGCCGTGCCTTGCACGGCGCTCGTACTGACGTGCCGATCGCACGTCAGCCAATACCGCATTGCCGTGCCTGCAATGCCATTCGAAACGGTCGTGGATTGTCGTCATCCCTGGGAGGGGACCATGAACAAGCTGCATGCGAACACCCGTCACACCCCATTGGTTGCCGCACTCGCGGCGGCGCTCACCTTGCTTGCCGGCAGCGTCAACGCGCAGGACGCCAGTACCACTCCTGGCGTCACCGAACTGGACAAGGTCATGGTCAAAGGCGTGCGCGGCGCGCAGGCCGAGGCCATTGAAAACAAGCGTACCGCCGCGCAGATCATCGATTCGATCTCTGCCGAAGACATCGGCAAATTGCCCGACGTCACCATCACCGATTCTCTGCAGCGCGTGCCCGGTGTGCAGATCCGGCGCTCGGCCGGCGAAGGCTCGCAGCTCAATATCCGCGGCATGCCGCAGGTGCAGACCACCATGAACGGTGAGTTGTACTTGAGCGCCGGTGGCGGCGACCAATATGGCCAGCCCAATATTGGCCGTGCGCAGCCGGATTTTGTCGACATCCCGCCGACCTTGTTCAGTGGCGTTGATGTGATCAAATCGCCCACCGCCGCCGATCTGGATGGCGGTATCAGCGGGACTGTGTCGCTGAAGACGCGCCGCCCGTTCGATCTGCCGGAAGGCTGGACCTTCAGTGGCCAGGCCGAAGGGTCCTACGGCGATCGCGTGCAGGAACTCAATGAGCTGTACTCGGGTCTGGCCAGCTTCCGCACCGAGCGTTGGGGGGCATTGCTGGCGGTGTCGTATTCGGATGCCACGCTGGAAAACAAGCACCCCAGCGTGTATTCCAACGGCGCGCAGAAATCCACCGAGCAGAACGTGGGCTTCGATTTCAACGGCGATGGACGCATCGGCAGCAATACCGACCCGAGCAATCTGCCGCGCGATTATTTCTACAACTGGGTGGCCACCGAACTGGATAACCGCAGCACCGATCGCCAGCGCACCGGCGTCAACGGCTCGTTCCAGTTCAACATCAACGAGTCGTGGACGGTGCTGGCCGATGCGGCCTACACCAAGCTCGAAGACCAGGACACCTCGGTGGCCGCGCAGCTGCATACCGGCTGGGCCACCAACCAACTGCAACCGGGATCGGTGGTCGATCCCAATGGCGTGCTGGAATACGGCCAGTTCCGCTACAACCGCTTTCAGGCGCATTCCATGGCCGGTGTGGCCGATTCGAATGCGTTGAACACCAATCTGGAACTCCGCTTCGACGATGGCGGCCCGTTTCGCGCGTCGTTCCGTTGGGTGCACGGCGATGCCGAGCGCACCTACGACGAGGCGCGTGCCGACGCCGTAGTGACGCGCGGCGACCAGATCACCCGCGCCGGTGGCGTGACGCAATGGGCAAACGCCAATGGCTTGCCAACGGTGGATGCCTCGGTGGATTTCCGTGGCACCTATCCGGCGGTCAACCTCGGCACCGATGTGTCCAACCCGGACAACTGGCAGCTGATGTCCACCTGGGCGCAGGGCAACAAGATCGAAGCGACGATGGATGCGTTCCGCGCCGACGGTACCTTCGAGTTCGATGAGGGCGTGGTGCGCGGTTTCCAGTTCGGCATCCGTTACGGCGAGCGCGAGGTCAAGCTGGATACCTACCGCTACCTGTCGCCGGTGTCGAGCAGCTGCGCAGACCCGAACCGCTCGCTGTATTACTTCAAGGATCCGCTGATCGTGGATACCTGCAGCGGCGTCTCCGAAGCGCGCCTGCTGCCGTTCAATTCGATCCCCGGTTACTGGGCGTACTTCAACGACTTCGATCCGCTCAAGGTCACCGGCCTGGGCAGCCAGGGCCTGCCGGCGATCAACCCGCAGGTCATGAAGGACCCGGTGGGCTATCTCAACAGCCTGTACCCGGGCAATGTGGCGTACCAGCAGGCCGCCGATTCATACAAGGTCACTGAGAAGAGCACCGCAGCTTACTTTCTGGCGAATCTGGAGGGCGGCACCGGCAGTGCGGTGCCGTGGACGGCGAACATCGGCGCACGCATCGTGCAGACCAAGCTGGCGATCGATCAGTATCTGAGCAGCGGCAATGTGTTTATCGGCAATGTCGAATGGAACGGTGTCAGCCCGGCGATCGGTACCAATCGATTGAATCGCCAATACACCGACGTGCTGCCCACCGCCAACTTGTCGCTGGATATCACCGACGCGCAGAAGCTGCGCTTCGCCTACAACAAGGCGGTGGCGCGTCAGGATCTGCCCGATCTCGGGCGCGGCCTGGTGAGCTTCTATGCGGTCAACGGCACGCCACCGCGTAATCCCGCGCTGCCCTCCGATGCGGTGCTGTTCCTCAACGGCCGCTCCGGCAATCCGGATCTCGATCCGTACCGCGCCACCAATTACAACGCCTCGTGGGAATGGTATTTCGCCGATGCCTCGTTGATCAGCGTGGGCGCGTTCCTGATCGATGTTAAGTCGTTTCCCACCACCGTGACCAATATCGAACTGTTGCCTGACGCCGATGGCGTGGTGCGTCAGGGCGGTACGGTCGAGCGCATCGTCAACGGCGGTGGCGGCAAGATCAAGGGTTTCGAAATCGGCTACCAGCAGGCATTCGATTTCCTGCCCGGCTGGCTCAGCGGCTTCGGCACCAACATCAATTACACCTTCTCCGATGCCGACACCGACAACACCGATATCGACGGCAACACGCTGCCGATCGGCGATAACTCCAAGCATCAGGCCAATGCGGTGTTGTGGTACCAGAAGGACAAGCTGCAGGCACGCGTGGCCTACAACTGGCGCAGCAAGCGCTTCAGCCAGGTCAACAGCGGGGCCTGGGGCGATGAGCTGGCGATCTGGAACGACGATGTGGGCTATCTCGATGCGTCCTTGAGCTACGACGTCAACGACCACCTGACGCTGTACGCACAGGCCACCAACCTCACCGGCGAGAGCGAACGCCGTTACGCGCAGTGGACCAATCACTACTACGACCAGAACATCTTTGAGCGTCGTTACTACGCGGGTTTGCGTCTGCGCTTCTGATCCGCTTGCACCGATGTGCGACACGGCGCAGCTATGCGCTGTGTCGCACATGTTTGCGTGTTGTCCACTCTCCAAGCGGTCATTGCGCTTTCTTCCCGTCGCCGTTGAATGCGGCGCTGCAGTACGCCCGATGGAAACGTCGGGCACCCTCCCATTCGGCTGCATCGTCGGGAAGCGATGCGGCCGTTTTTTGTGCGTAATGGCACAGGGGTTACATGCTGCGGATCGATGTAGCGGTTACCGTGCCGGCGGACCCGCCGTGGATCCGCGCTTGACCACGGTGTACTTCATCACCTGATGCACGCCCGGTGCGGTATCGCCCTTGCGTCGCTGACGGATTGCATCGGCCAATAGCGACACTGCGGCGCGTCCCATCGCGGTGACCGGTTGATGCACGGTGGTGAGCTCGGGCCAGATGGTGGTGGCCACCGGGGTGTCGTCGAAGCCTGCGACCGACACGTCCTCGGGCACACGCAAGCCCAGCCCATGTGCGACTGCCACGGCTGCAGCGGCCATGTCGTCATTGCTGCAGAAGATGGCGGTGGGCGGTTGCGCTTGTGCGAGCAGGCTGCGTGCGGCGAGCAGGCCGGAGCGATAGGTGAATAATCCTTCGGCGATCAAAGCATCTGCGACCTTCAAACCTGCAGCCTGCAAGCTGTCGAGATAGCCATTGGCGCGTAATGCGCTCGGGGTGTGCTTGGGGTCGCCCTTGATCAAGGCGATGCGGCGATGGCCCAGTTCGATCAGATGATCGACGATGGCGCGCGCGGCCTGATAGTCGTCGATGCGTACCGAGCTGATTTGCGCCATCGGTGCGCCGCTGGCAACTGCGACCACCGGGATGCCGCGTGCATCGAGTTCCACAATGGTCTGGCGCGAATCGCATAACGGTGGCGGCAATATCACCCCGTCCACGCCGGCCGCCAACAAGCGCTCGGTCGCGGCGCGTTGGCTGCGGATGGCGCCGCATTTTTCCACCAGCACCTGGCTGCCATTGAGGCTGCTCTGTTCGAGCAGGCCGAGCATGAATTGATTGAGATACGCTGCGCTGGGATTGCTGTACAGCACACCGATGCGCAACAAGCCGCTGGTGCGTAATGAGCGACCAGCCAGGTTGGGCCGGTAGCCCAATGCCTGCACTGAGGCTTCCACGCGCACGCGCATGTCTTCACCGACATGCGGGTGGCGGTTGATGACGCGCGAGGCGGTCATCGGCGAGACGCCGGCGTGTTTGGCAACATCCAGCAGAGTCGCTGCAGTATTCGCACTGCGTTGCCGCTTGGCCGCCATTGTGTGTGCTCGTCCTGGAGTGGAAGCGAAAGGGCAGGGGGTGCGCTTGAAGCCTGCAGCGACTCAAAACATGCGTCGCCGCAGGCAATCGGCGCTGTTGATGTTCGGGATCGGCACCGATAACGCACACCGTGTGCGTCACCTGCACCGCCTGTGCTCAACCGACGTCCGCCTGCGGACGTCTTCAGCCGCGCTTACTCGCTCGGCGGTTGCACGACCTTCGCACGACTACCGAAATCGCCATCCGCTTCTGCCGCCAGATACGCAAACACCGTGTAGGCAGCCACGTTTTGCGCGAGCGCCTTCGGGTCGATCTTGTCCAGGGTGTCGTCGGCGGTGTGATGCAGATCGAAGTAGTCGGTGCCGTCCTGCGCCAGCCATGCCCACGCGCCACCCTTGGCCGAGATCGGGCCGACATCCGGGCCGGGGCCGCCCTTGCTCGGCTCATACGCGATACCAAGCGGTGCGAGCACCTCGGCGATCTGTTTGGTTGCTGCGCGCGAGTCTTCCGGTGCCGCCGAGCCGGTGTTGAACGCATAGATACGCCCGGCGCCGAAGTCGCTCTCTGCGCCGATCTGATGCAGCGCCATGTCCTTGGCATCCTTGCCGTGTGCGGCCGCGTACGCCTTGCCGCCATACAGGCCTTGCTCTTCGTTGGCGAAGGCCACCACGCGAATCGTGCGCTTGGGCGCTTGCTTGAGTTGGCCGATCAAATGGCCTGCAGCCATGGTGATCGCAACGCCTGCACCATCGTCGATCGCGCCGGTGCCCAGATCCCACGAATCCAGATGCCCGCCGATCACCACCACTTCCTTCGGCTTGCTGCGCCCGGTGATTTCGCCGATCACGTTGTACGAGGTCGCCGTGCCGTCCCAACCGCAATCCAGTGCCAGCCGCAGACGCGTGCTGCCCAGCGCGGTGAGCCGCGCGAGCTGATTGGCGTCCGGTACCGACAACGCCGCTGCCGGCACCGGCGTCACGCCTTCATCGAAGCGGGTGATGCCGGTATGCGGCACGCGGTGCGAGTCGGTGCCGGCCGAGCGCATCACAAACCCGATCGCGCCCTTGCGGATCGCCTCCGATGGGCCCTTGCTGCGCACCGCGCCGCCATTGCGGTAATCCTGGCCGTCGCGTGCCTTGATCATCTGGTAATCGACGAACGCGATCTTGCCGGTGAGCGAGCCGGCCGGTGCAGCCTGCAACGCAGCGAGATTTTCGAAGCGCACGACCTCGCCTTCGACGGTGCCGCCCGGGCTGCCGCCCAGCGCGGTGATGTGCAAGGGCTGCGCATGCGCGCCGATCACCGTGGCCTGCTCGCTGCGACGCTGCCACTTGGGAAACGTCACCGGCTCGGTCCACACCTTGTCGAAGCCCAGCGCGGTGAACTTGGCCTTGGCCCAGGCCACCGCGCGCGGATCGGCTTCGCCGCCGGCAATCCGCGGGCCCACTTCGGTGGTCAACGATTCCACCACTGCAAAGCCGGTGCTGTCGGCCAACGCCTGCTCGCGCAGCTGTGCGGCGGTGCGCAGCGCGCTATCGGCGATGGTGGTTGGTGCGGCCAGCGCGGGCGCGCAAGCGAGTAGGGCAGAGATGGCGACAGCGAGACGACGCATGCAGGGCGGCTCCAACGACAAGGGGGACCCCGAGCTTATCAGCGCGAGGTCCCCCGTCTGCGTGCGAAAGGTCATCCTCCTGCGCGAAGTTGCGCAGTGGATGTGTCCGCTTACGGCACGTCTGGCGTCTTCAGCGTGTCGTTCTTCAGCGAGTCGCGAATCTCGCGCAGCAACAGCACTTCTTCGCTCGGGCCTTTGGGAGCATCCGGCTTGCGCTGGGTGAGGCGGTTGATCAGCTTGACCACCAGAAAGATCGCAAAGGCAATGATCACGAACTGCACGACGGTGTTGATGAAATCGCCATAGCCAATCGCCACGGCCGGAATTTCCTTGCCGGTGGCATCCACGCCGGCTGGTTTGAGCACCCACGCCAACCGCGAGAAATCCACATTGCCGATGGCCCAGCCGATCGGCGGCATGATGATCTTCTCCACCAGCGCGGTGACGATCTTGCCGAACGCCGCACCGATGACCACACCGACCGCCAGGTCGATGACATTGCCACGCATCGCGAATTGCTTGAATTCGCTGACCATTCCCATAGCGCACTCCAGATGCGGTCGCGGACCAACTGCCGCAATGAGATCGTAGCGGGCTGCGTGTCAGCCCGCGATGATGCCGTGGCGCTCGGCGACGTTTTCCAGGCGGGCGCTGAACTGATCGCCGGGCAGCAGCGGGCCGACACCGGCCGGCGTGCCCATGAAAATCAGATCGCCCGCGCGCAATGCATAGAGCTTGGAGAGCTCATGCAGGATCTCCGGCACATTCCAGATCATCTGATCCAGCAGCGATTGCTGGCGCACTTCACCATTGACCTCAAGCGACAGGTTCAATGCGTCCAGCGCGCCCACCTCGCCGGCATGCACCAGCTCGCTGACCGGCGCGGAATGATCGAAGCCCTTGGCGATGTCCCACGGCAGGCCCTTGGCTTTGGCGGCTGCCTGCAGATCGCGACGGGTCAGATCCAGGCCCACGCCGTAGCCGTAGATCAGCGCCTCGGCCTGATCCACCGGCAACTCGCCGGCCGGCGCATCGCGGCCCAGCGCCACCACCAGCTCCACTTCGTGGTGCAGTTCCTTGGTGCCGGGCGGATACGGAATGTGGTCGCCGTGACCGACCACGATCGCATCGGCAGGCTTCATGAAAAACGTCGGCTGGCCGCGTTCGGCTTTGGAGGCAGGCGCGGTGGCGCCCATCTCGCGCGCGTGATCGGCAAAGTTGCGGCCCACACAATAGATGCGGTGCACCGGAAAGTTGCCGCCACCAACCACCGGAATGCGCGGAACATCGGCGGCGGGAATCACATCGTGGGTCATGCACGCATCCTTGGAGAACGGGACGCGTGAGTCTAGCCGTTTGGCGGTGTACGACAACACCGTCTGCGCGTCATGCGCGCAGCGTCGCTCAGTGCGACAAGGGCAACGCGGGCTTGCGCACCACGCGGTATTCGGCTTCGACCACGCGTGCTTGCTGCGGCGCACGTCGATTGGACTTGCTCAACAATTTCCAGGCGATACCGCCCAGGATCATGGCCGCACCGACGAACACGCTGAAGAAGATCAACACCGCAAGAATGACCAGACCCGCCAGACCCGCAGCAACGCGCACCAACGGATGACGCGGTTTGCGCGGTGCAAACAGGTGGTGAATGTTGCCGAATTGGAAGATGCGTGCAGGCATGGCGGTGGGTTGCCGGGCAGGAAACAGGCAGGCAGTATCGTTGCGGTTTCATGTCATTGAGTGAAAAGTTCGTTAAATGCACTCTGGTTTTGCGGCGGCCATCACGTTCGGCCTAGCGTATAAGCCCGCCCCGTCGTCGCTTGCGGCCTGCGATGGACGAGGTATTCGCTGTGCGCTGATGCGCTGATCCCGCCGATAGTGCAGTGCAGCAGCGATCCATGTGCATGCCACAATCGACATTCGTTCTCGATCGGCTGATCGCATGTCTTCGTCATCGCCCACCACGCTTGCCGAATTGGCGCAGATTCCCGACGCAGGATTTCTGGAAGTCGAAGCGCTGTGGGATGGCGGCCCGGAGTCGCTGGTGTTGTATCGCGAAGGCGCGCAGGTGCGTGCGTGGTTGAACGTGTGCCCGCATGCCGGCCGTCGACTGGATTGGGCGCCAGGCCAGTTCCTCAAGACCAAGGAAGGCCATCTGGTCTGCGCCGCACATGGCGCGGCGTTCGAGCTCACCAGCGGCGAATGCATCAGCGGCCCGTGCCGCGGTCAATCGTTGCTGGCGGTGCCGGTGCGCATCGAGGGCGAGCAGGTTTTTCTGGGCTAGGTCGCTCGGCTCCTTCGGCAGCGACGTTGCCTGTAAGCCACGGGCGAGTGCGTGCAGCGTGTCGGCGATATCTGTGGTGGTTGCGTGCCAGGTCGCGTTGCAGCTCGCGTGCTGCTAAAAATCGCTACACCGATTCAGCGCGCCGCCCACCAGAACATCAGGTTGATCATCGACACCATCACCACGATGTAGATCAGCGACAGCGGCGCGCCCACGCGCCACAGCTCGCGCGGTTGATAGTTGGCCGGGCCGGCCACCATCGAGATCACCGGGTTGGAGGCGGTCATCAGATTGTTGGATGCCGACAACGCCACGATCAATGCAAATGCAGTGGGATTGCCGTTGGCCGCCAGCGCCAGATTGACCGCGATCGGCACCATCACAATGGTCGCGCCGACATGGCTGATCACCAACGAAAACGCAGTGGTCAGCAATGCCAGACTGATTTCCAGCGCCCACACCGGCACGCCTTCGGGCAGGCGGTCGATGGTGTGGCCGGCCACCCAGGCTGCGGTGCCGCTGCTGTCCATCGCCCAACCCAGCGGAATCAGGCCGGCCATCATGAAGATGGTCTTCCAGTTGATGGAGGCGTAGGCCTCGTCCATGCGCAACACGCCGCTGACCAGCATGCAGGCCACGCCGGTCATCAGCGTCAGCGCCACCGGCAGGCGCGAGGTCAACGCGATCAAAATGGTGAAGGCGAAGATCGCCATGGCGATCTTGAACTTGTGCGGGCGCTGCTCGCCCTTGGGGAAGTCGGTCACCGGCACGAAATCGCGGCTTTCCGCCGCCTGCGCCAGGTCCTGCCAGATGCTGTGGAACACCAGCATGTCGCCGCCACGCAGCGGCACGTTGCGCACGTCCTCGCGGATCACCTGCTTGTCGCGGTTGATCGCCAGCAGGCTGATGCCGCTCTGCTTGCGCAGACGCAACTCGGCAGCGGTCTTGCCGATCAGCCGCGAGTTGGGCGGAATCAGCGCTTCGGAAATGCCGGCCAGGCTGGGATTGAACAGATCGCCCAGATTGCGCAAGCGCGAGGACATGCGCAGGAAGTGGTTCTGCGCAAAGTCGGTCACTTCCTGGCGCGGCCCCATCGCACCGAGCACGCTGCCGACCCAGATGCGCATGTCGGCCGGCGGTGCCAGGCGGGTGTCGTTGCCGGTCTTCAGGGCGAGCAGCAAGGGCGCGTCGTGCAGCGCTTCGGCCTCGCCCAGGGTCATGCCGACCAGCGGGCTTTCGGCGCTGACGGTGAGCTCGAACACATCGCCATCAATGCCGTAGGTCTTGGCGAAATAGCTCTCGGTGCGCGAGGGCGTGACGCCTTCGTTGATCAGGCGTTCTTCTTCGATCAGCTTGCGGTCGCCGTAGAACCGGAAGTACAGCAGTGCGGCGATCAGCAAGGCCACGCCGATCGGCAGCGGCGCGAACATCGTCAACGGCTCGATGCTGGCCATGCCCGAGGGCAGGTTGTTGTTGGCCGAGACAAGCAGATCGTTGAGCAGGATCAACGGCGAATTGCCCACCATGGTGAGCGCGCCGCCCATCACGATGGCCGCCGCGATCGGCAGCAGCATGCGCTGCAGGGTGAGCCCGGTGCGTGCGGCCAGCCGCGAGGCGACCGGCAAATACAGCGCCATCACCGACGGGTTCTGCATGAACGACGAGTTCAAGCCGGAGATGGCCAGCGTCATCATCATCAAGCGTTGTTCGCTGCCGTGCGAACGCCGCAGCAGCCAGGTCGCCAGGCGATTCAACGCACCGGTGCGCTCCAACCCCGCACCGAGAATGGTTGTGGCGATGATGCTCATCACCGCGTTACCGGAGAAGCCACCGAACAGTTCTTCCGGCGCCACCAGCCCGGTCACACCCAACACCACCAGCACGATCAACGCCACCACATCGGCGCGGATGCGCTCGAACAAAAACATCGCCATCGTGAAACCGACCAGCCCGAGGACGAGCTTCATATCGTTGGTCAGTGTCAGCGCGGTGTCCATTGGGGCAGGGATTCGGGATTCGGGAGTGGGGATTGGTCAGGCGCTGCGGCGTTGAGTATGCGGGCAAGCGTTGTTACGAATCCCCAATCCCGATTCCCGAATCCCTGTCATACAGCAAATCCCACACGCCGTGACCGAGTTTCTGGCCGCGTGTTTCGAAGTGGGTCTGCGGTCGCCAGGCGGGGCGTTCGACATGGCCGCGTGGGCCGGCGCGATTGACCAGGCCCGGTGTGGCGTCGAGCACGTCCCACATCTGTTCGGCGTAATCGGCCCAGTCGGTGGCCGCGTGCAGGCGGCCGCCATCGCGCAGCTTGCGCACGAGCAGCTGCGCAAACGCCGGCTGGATCAGGCGGCGCTTGTTGTGGCGCTTCTTGTGCCACGGGTCGGGGAAGTAGATGCGCACTTCGTCCAGCGCGCCATCGGCGATTTCGTGCTCGAGCACTTCCACCGCATCGTGGTGGTAGAGGCGCACATGCGTGCTGTCGTCGTCGTGCAAGGCATTGAGCAAGCGACCGACGCCGGGCGCATGTACCTCGATGCCGATGTAGTCGCGGCCGGGATCCTGCTGCGCGGCAAAGCGCAATGCTGCGCCGTTGCCGAAACCGATTTCCAGCACCTTGGGTGCGGCGCGGCCGAAGGCGGCATCGAAATCGCGCGGCGTCCCGACGTAATCCAGACCGAAGCGCGGCCACAACTCATCGAACGCGCGCTGTTGCGCAGGCGTAAAGCGGCCCTGCCGCAGCACGAAGCTGCGCACCTGCCGGCGGCCCTCTTCGATGGTGAAGGGCTTGGGCGGCATCTTGGCGCCGTCACTGGTAAACGGATCGGTCATGAATTAAGTCATCAGTAAAACGAAAGCCCCTCTCCCACCGGAAGAGGGGTGAGGGTGCGGCGTGAGGGGGTACGCGCAGCAACGCAGGGATCTAGCAACGGCAATATCCGCCACGTCACGCGGCCAATCATTGCGCATCGACCGCAATGTCAACGCAGCCCCACTCATCCAATCACACCATCAACCGGACTCGACGCCGACGCATACCGCTTACGCGGAATCCGCCCAGCCAGAAAGGCCTCACGTCCCGCCTCGATCGCCTTACGCATCGCGCTCGCCATCAGGATCGGATTGCGCGCGCCGGCAATGGCGGTATTCATCAACACGCCATCGCAGCCCAGCTCCATCGCGATCGCCGCGTCCGATGCCGTGCCTACGCCCGCATCGACAATGATCGGCACCTTGGCGTTCTCGATGATTTCCAGCAGGTTGTACTTGTTCTGGATGCCCAGCCCGGAGCCGATCGGCGCGGCCAGCGGCATCACCGCCACGCAGCCGATCTCTTCCAGTCGCTTGGCCAGGATCGGATCGTCGGAGGTGTAGACCATGACGTCGAAACCGTCGGCGACCAGTTGCTCGGCGGCCTTGAGCGTCTGCACCACGTCCGGGTACAGCGTGCGCTCGTCGCCGAGCACTTCCAGCTTGGTGAGGTTGTGGCCATCCAGCAGTTCGCGCGCCAGCCGGCAGGTGCGCACCGCATCGTCGGCGGTGTAACAGCCGGCGGTGTTGGGCAGCAGCGTGTAGCGATCCGGCGGCAGCACGTCCAGCAGGCTGGGCGCGTTCGGGTTCTGGCCGATGTTCACCCGGCGGATCGCCACGGTCACGATCTGCGCGGCGGCCGCTTCGGTGGCCAGGCGGGTTTCGTCCAGATCCTTGAACTTGCCGGTGCCGGTCAGCAGACGCGAACGGTAGGCCTTGCCGGCGATGATCAATGCATCAGTGGGGGCAGTAGTCGTCATCGGGCAATTATCACCGATCGCGCGCAGCTGCGCCGGCTTGCGCGCAGCATCAACCGCCGCCCAGCGCGTGCACGATCTCCACCACATCGCCAGCGCACAACTGGTGTGTGGCATGCCGCCCGCGCGACACGATTTCGCCATTGACCTCGACCGCGACGCGTCGTTGTGCAAGACCTTCCTGCTCAAGCAAGGTGATCAGGAGCAAGTCATCGGGAACGTCGCGCGGGGTGCCGTTGAGTTGGATGTTCATGTCATCATTGTTGCATCGCGTGCCGCCGGAGCGCGCGTTTTTGCGTTATGCGGCAATGCAGCGTGAGCGCGGGCGGCGAGGGTGAAACCATGTGCCATTCGCCGGCGTACGTATGCCGGTCCGGTCCAGTTCCACACACCTTTGAGCAGGCACTCCCATGGCTACATCTCTTCGCCCGATCCGTTCCCTGATGGCCGTTGCCATCGCCATTGCGGCCACCCCGGCCATGGCCGCGTCTGCGTTCGATCAGACCGTGTTCTTCGGTGACAGCCTCACCGACAGCGGCTACTACAACCCGTTGCTGCCGGCCGCCTCTCGCGCAGTCACCGGCAAGTTCACCACCAACCCCGGTTTTGTCTGGGCCGAATACGTCGCCGACCATTTCGGCACCAACGCCGCACCCAACGGTAACGGCCAGACCGGCGACAACTACGCGGCCGGTGGCGCCCGCATCCAGGCCAGTTCGGTCAGCGCACTCGGCGCTGCGCCGTCGGTGACCAGCCAGATCAACACCTACCTGAGCGCCAACGGCGGCCAGGCCAACCCGAATGCGCTCTACACCGTGTGGGGCGGCGCCAACGATTTGCTCGCCGCCGCTGCGGCGCCGGCCCAGGCGCAGGCCATCATCGGCAGCGCGGTCACCGCGCAGGTCGGCGCAGTCGGTGCGTTGCAGGCTGCTGGCGCGCGCTATGTGATGGTGCCGACCATTCCGGATGTGGGCATCACCCCGCGCTTCCGCGCCGGCGGTGCCGCCGCGATGGCGCAGGGCACTGCCGCGGCCACCGCCTACAACACCGCATTGTTCAATGGCCTGCGTTCGGCCGGCCTGCGCGTGATCCCGGTCGACACCTTCCACATCCTGCAGGAAGTGGTGGCCGATCCGGGTACCTACGGTTTCAGCAACGTCACCAGCACCGCCTGCAACCCGGCGGTGCCGCTGCCGGCGTGTAACCCGACCAGCCTGGTCGCGGCCAATGCACAGAACACCTATGTGTTCGCCGACGGTATCCACCCGAGCACCGCCACCCACCAGATCCTGGGCCAGTACGCCATCTCGCTGCTGGAGGCGCCGCGGTTGCAGCAGGTGCTGACGCATTCCGCGCAGGCCATTGGCCGCGCACGCGCCGACCAGGTGGCGTGGCATCTGGACGGCAAGCCGGAAGCCGACGGCCTGCGCTGGTGGGGCAGCGTGCGTGGCGACATGCAGCGCTACGACCATGCCGATCTGTACGACGGCATGGCCCCGGCCGGCCTGTTCGGTGTGGATTGGAGCGCGGGCGATCTGGTGTTTGGCGGCTTTGCCGGCTTCGGCAGCATGGATGCCGATTTCGGCAACCGCAACGGCAGCTTCAAGCAGGATGACACCACCCTGGGCGCGTTCTTCGGCTGGTACACCGGCCCGGTGTGGGTCAATGCGCAGGTCAGCTACAGCGCGCTGCGTTATGACGTCGACCGCGAAGTGCAGCTCGGGCCAGCCACGCGCGTGCACAGCGGCTCGCCCGACGGCAGCAACCTCACCGCCGCGGTCAACGCCGGCTATTCGCTGGGCGAAGGCAACGTCAAGTACGGCCCGGTGGTCGGCCTGACCTGGCAGAAGCTCAAGCTCGACGGCTACACCGAAAGCAACGAAAGCTCCACCGCGCTGGGCTACGCCGATCAGGACATCGACTCGCTGGTGGGCCGCATCGGCTTCCAGGTCCGTCTGGACGGTGCTGCGGTCAAGCCGTACGTGCAGGCCACCTACGACCACGAGTTCAAGGACGGCACCGAGGCCAGCGCCTGGCTGCAGTCGATGCCGGACGTGGGCATGTACACCGTGCCGGGCCAGAACTTCGATCGCAACTACGCCACCGTCGTGCTGGGCGCCCGCACCGGCCTGTGGGGCCTGCAGAGCAATATCGGCCTGAGCACCACCACCGCCCAGCGCAGCGCTCGCGATGCGACCTTGTTCGTGAATTTCAGCGGTAACTTCTGATCGACGCACCGTTGCACGCGACACAGTTGTAAGACACGAGGGCCGGGCAACCGGCCCTCGTCACGTCTGCGCATTGCGCCCGACACCCGCACCCGCCTAAACTCTCGCAACGCCACGCGGGCGTAGCTCAATGGTAGAGCTGTAGCTTCCCAAGCTACTGACGAGGGTTCGATTCCCTTCGCCCGCTCCAGATGCAGCAAGCGCTTCTGCACATCTGACCGCTCCGCAATCCTCAGTCCGCTCCGCAATGCGATGCGTCTTTAACTGCGCAAGCCGTCCTGCGCGGTGGCATCGGCTCCCTACGTCCAGCGTTTATGCCTGTCTTCCGACCGTAGCCGGCCGCGATGCGTCGCTGTCATCGTTTGACACCGCAAAGCCATGCCGCTTGGCCGTCCAAGTCACCACCAGCGTTGCGGCAAGCAGCACCAGCAACGCGGGCGGGAACGCGCCGACGCCGAGCTGGTCGAGCAGCACGCCACCGAGAAGGCCGCCGCCAGCGATGGCGGTATTCCACGCGGTCACCAACATGGATTGCGCGACATCCGCCTCCTCTCCCGCCGATTTGGCGAGCGCTGTCTGAAACAACGTCGCGCTGCCACCGAAGGCAAGGCCCCAGACGCCGACTGCGATGTAGACGATCGCGGGAGACGTGCCGGCCAGGCCCAGTGCCAATGCCGAAACGCAGAACAGCAGTGTGCTGGTCAGCGTCAGTGCGCGTAGATGGCGGTCGATCAATACGCCCACGATCCAGATGC
>NZ_JBWWVR010000018.1:0-94716 GCF_056675575.1 Xanthomonas sp. NCPPB 3959 | reverse complement strand
CTCGCCGATTGCGGGACCGTGTGGCGGCATGGATGCCGCCACCGAGCCTACATGGACGTACTTGCGGCGTGTCCCGCGAGCGGCGAGGACACCGCGCACTCGACCAACCAAGCTTTTGATCGCAGCTAAACGGCGCAACAACTCAAAATCTCTGTACTTCACTCGTCAACGAAGGCGAGTGTGGAAAGCAGTTTGCGGCCATCGATGCAGCGTTCCAGAGGTCTTGTTAGCCGCTCTTAGCGCCCGGCACGCAAAAGGCGCTTGTGCAAACCGCGCCGCTGCGCGTCGCTGAGCAGATGTCCATGGGTGGTCAACAATCCCAGGATCTGCTGATGCGCCTGCTCCGTGCGTCGGGCTAGTTCAGCGCTGGCGGCAGCTTCGATCGCCTTCCAGTCGGCTGGACTCGTTGGCGCGGGGATGGTCGAACGTTGTGCGGGCATGGGCGACACGATCACGGAAACAGGCGCTCATGATACGGCGAGTGCGTGAGCGCTCTATCAGCGTCGGCGGCCCTGCCCTTCAGCAGGCGCGCGTTTGGCCTGGCAGCAGGTGTGGGGCACGCCCAATGAAGGATGCCGCACTGCGGCTCGCGTGGCCTGATCGATCGACCACGCGAGAGCGGTGTGCTCACGCCGCTGGCAATGCGAACTGCTGTACTACCTGATGGCCGATCAGGCCGATGCGCTGGTCGGTCAGATGGCCATCACCGAGGTGGCGCCGGTTCACCGGTAGAGAGGAAGCAATCCAGCGTGTGTTCCAGCTCCGCGAAGGTGCACACCGTGCTGGACGCTACCGTTGCACTGCGATCGCGACAATTGAGCCTCGCCACCACCTGCGCCGGTCGGTGATCACCTGGATACTTCCGTAGCGTCAGCTCGACTGCAACATCGCTGTGCCAGTGCGCCGTCTCCAACGACCAGCACGGATTGTCGAACCTCAGCAGCACCGTGCCAGCGCGCACATCGACGATCTGCGGGGTTTCCACCCACAGCGACATCCGCGCTTCCCATGCAGTGACCTCGATGCGGTAGCTGCCCAACGGCGATTGCCGCCAGGCTGTGGCATCGCCGACCGTCACCTCACTGCGCCGCGTACTGCGCGTCGCTGACCTGTTCCAGCCAGGTCACCGGCGAGCCGTCCTGTGCCTCGGCGATGGCGATATGCGACATCGCAACCGTCGCATTGGCGCCGTGCCAATGCTTGACGCCCGGCGGAATCCACACGATGTCGCCGGGGCGGATCTCCTGCGCCGGCTTGCCCCACTCCTGCACACGCCCGGCACCGGCGGTGACGATCAGCGTCTGACCCAACGGATGGGTGTGCCAGGCAGTGCGCGCGCCCGGCTCGAAGGTCACCGTGGCACCGCCCACCCGCGCCGGCGCGTCGGTCTGGAATGGCGCATCGATACGCACCTTGCCGGTGAAATACTCGGCCGGGCCGACTGCAGAGGCCACGCCACCGGCCTTGCTCACCCTGATCGGTTGTTGCTCTTCACCACCGGGCGTGACGGCGGCCATCATCGACAGCGACATCGCAGTTGCGAACAGATTCATTGTAGTGCTCCTTGATCCAGTGCTTGAACTGTAGCGCGCATGCGTACACCGACTACTCACCCGATTGCGCATGCACCTAGAAACACAGCGCATCAATGCGGGCAATGCACTCGGATTTGAAGCCATCACGCAGGTTCGCGCATGATGCAGCCGCATGAATGGCATGCCTGACGCCGGCATTCGCATCGATGGCGCGTGAAAATCTCAACGATCTGCAGGTCTTCGTCACCGTGGCACGCGAAGGCAGCTTCACCCGTGCCGCCGCGCAACTGGGCGTCTCGCAGTCGGCGTTGAGCCATACCGTGCGCGCATTGGAAACGCGGCTTGGCATTCGTCTATTAACCCGCACCACACGCAGCGTGTCGATGACCGAAGCCGGCGCGCGTCTATTCGAGACTGTGGCACCGCGGCTGGAAGAAATCGACGACGAACTCTCGGCGCTCACCGAATTTCGCGACAAACCGGCAGGCACCATCCGCATCACCACCGCCGGCCATGCCGCCGATGCCTACATCTGGCCGGCGCTATCGAAGGTGCTGCCCGACTATCCCGATCTCAAGATCGAGGTCACGGTCGATTATGGGCTAGCCGATATCGTCGCCGAGCGCTACGACATCGGCATCCGACTCGGCGACCAAGTGGCCAAGGACATGATCGCGGTGCCGATCAGCCCGATGCAGCGCATGGCGGTGGTGGCGGTGCCAAGCTACTTCGTGCATCACACCATCCCGGCGGTGCCGGCCGAGCTGGCGCAGCACAACTGCATCGGCTTGCGCCTGCCCACGCACGGCGGCCTGCTGCCCTGGGACTTCGAAAAAGACGGACGCGAAGTCAAGGTGCGGGTGGACGGGCAATGGACCTTCAACGGCAGCAGCGCGATCCTGCGCGCCGCATTGGCTGGCGGTGGACTGGCGTTTCTGCCGGAAACCATGGTGCTGGAACATATCGCCGCCGGCCGGCTGCGCCGCGTGCTGGACGACTGGTGCGACCCGTTCGACGGCTATTACGCCTATTACCCCAGCCGCCGCCAATCCTCCAGCGCACTCAAGGTGGTGATCGATGCGCTGCGGCACGATCTGGTGCGTTGACGCGGGCGCAAGGGGGCGCCATGGGTGCCGCCCTGGAGACAAGGACGTACTTACTGCGTGTCCTGCGATGGTGCGCAGGCATGACTCTGCAGCTACGCCGCAGATCAGCCGCTCTACACCTGATTTATCCGCACTGCTCAATCACTCCAAGACAACCGAGACTTCGCGTCGTCGCGTCGTTTGGATGTAGCCGAATACTCAACAGCCTGGTTAGTCGAGCGCGCGGGCCCTCGCCGCTCGCGGTACACGCCGTAAACCCATCCCTGGGGCTCGGTGGCGGCATCCATGCCGCCACACGGTCCCGCAAGCGGCGAGGACACCGCACCAGAGCGTTTCCTGGCTGCTTTGTTGAAACCCATGCACCGACCAACTCGACTGGTCCTTGCCCGCCCACCATCGCGGGACCTTACGCGGCATGGATGCCGCGTAAGAGCCTACACGGACGTACTTGCGGCGTGTCCCGCGATGGTGGGCGGGCAAGGGCCCTGCAGCCAAGAAGCAGATCAGCCGCTCTACTACTTACCAACCAGCTTCTGCCGCTCCGGGCTATACCGCTCGCCGACAATCGCCACCGCATCCAATGCCTGCTGGATCCGCGCAAGATCCTCGCCGCTCAACGTCACAGCAGCGCCACCCAGATTCTCTTCGAGTCGATGCAGCTTGGTGGTGCCGGGAATCGGCACGATCCACGGCTTGCGCGACAGCAACCATGCCAATGCGACCTGTGCCGGCGTTGCATCTTTGTCTGCCGCGATGGCCTGGATGCGCTCGACCAGCGCCTGATTGGCCTGCCGCGCTTCGGCCGCAAAGCGCGGTACCTGATTGCGGAAATCGTGGTCGGAAAATTGCGTCTCAGCGTTGATGGCGCCAGTCAAAAATCCCTTGCCGAGCGGGCTGAACGGCACAAACCCGATGCCGAGTTCTTCCAGCGTCGGCAGCACGCTGGTCTCCGGCTCGCGCCACCACAGCGAGTATTCGCTTTGCAACGCGGTCACCGGTTGCACCGCGTGCGCGCGACGAATGGTGTCGGCACCGGCTTCGGAGAGGCCAAAGTGTTTGACCTTGCCTTCGGCGATCAAGTCCTTGACGGTCCCGGCGACTTCTTCGATCGGCACCGCCGGGTCCACGCGATGTTGATAGAACAGATCGATACGGTCTGTCTTCAGGCGTGCAAGGCTGGCCTCTGCCACCGCGCGGATACCTTCGGGGCGGCTGTCGAGACCGGCATCGGCATGTCCGTTCTTGAAACCGAACTTGGTCGCAATCACCACCTGGTCGCGATGCGCGGACAATGCCTCGCCCAACAGTTCCTCGTTGACGAAGGGCCCGTAGGCTTCGGCAGTGTCGAAGAAGGTCACGCCCTGCTCCACCGCCGCATGCAGCAGCGCAATGGCGTCCTTGCGCGCGGTCGCCGGCCCGTAGCCGTAGCTCAGGCCCATGCAACCCAAGCCCAATGCGGACACCTGTAGCCCGCTGTTTCCCAACTGTCGTGTTTGCATCGTTTACTCCCGCGGCACACCGCCGCATTGGATGAGTCGGCCGCAGGCGGCAACACCGCTGCAGCACCGATGCCACACCATAATCCTGCGCCACGCGCACATTGCACAGCGGCTGGCGCTAACGGTTATGAGCGCGCTTCATCAACGCAGTGGTCGGCATGCGTGTCATGAAGCGAGTGATGGGCGCATACAAACGCGACAGACACGCGCAAACAACCCGCAAGCGCAGTTCCATCGCGCCTAGAACCCGCTCGGCACTTCGCGCTTGGTTGTGCCCACCGTGCGCGCAACATCCGGCCGATACGCACGCAAGAACAGCGCAACCGCACCGCTCACATAGCGCTCCTGCTGCACAAAATCCGCATCCACGCCATCGCCACGCATCGCCGCATTTGCAGGCAAGCCGGTCATCAAGCCGAAAAAATGCACCGAGGCATCGGGCAGATTGTCGATGACCAAGCTGCCCCGCTCCACCTCGCGCGCCAACAGCGCGCGCATCATGCTGTCGTAGCGCTCGAAGGACAGCGTCCACATCTCTTCGCGCATCTGGCTGGGCAACAACGGCGGCCGCACCAGGCCATACGCCGCATCGTCCAGCACGCCGCTGGTGGAGATCCGCAGCACCGCCTTGGCGACCGCCGCCAGGCGCTGCTCCAACGGCGCCTGCATCTCCAACAACGCGTCCCATCGGTTGGGCGATGCATGCGCCAGCGCTTCCAGCGTAGTGCGGAACAGCACCTCCTTGGACGCGAAATGCGCATACACCGTGGCCTTGGATACCATCGCACGCTCGGCGATGGTATCCATGCTGGTCTTGTCGAACCCCTGGCGCGGAAACAGCTGCCGCGCCGCCGCCAGAATCGCGCCACGTTTGTCGTGTGGCGCGCGCCTGGGCGGGCGTGCAGGCACGACATCAACGTCCGCCTCAGCCATTGGGATGACCTGTCGCGGTGGTGGCCACAGTGGGCTCGGCCGATTGCAGCCAGCCGCCGCCCATCGCCTTGTAGAACGTCGCCAGATTGGTGAAGCGCGACAGCTGCGTGGTGATCAGGGTCTGCTGCGCGCTGTACAGCGAACGCTGCGCATCCAGCGCCTGCAGATAGCTGTCCACGCCGCGTTCGAAGCGCGCCTGCGACAGCCGGTAGCTGTCGGCAGTGGCATCCACCAGCGCCTGTTGCGCCTGCAATTGCCGGCCCAGCGTCTCGCGCTGCGCCAGCGCATCGGACACTTCGCGGAATGCGCTCTGGATCGCCTTTTCGTACTGCGCCACTTCGATAGCGCGATTGGCCTTGGCCATGTCCAGATTGGCGCGGTTACGCCCGGCGTTGAAGATCGGCAACGTCAGCGTGGGCACAAAACTCCAGGCGCGGGTGCCGGAATCGAACAGGTTGGACAGACTGCTGGTGGACGAGCCCTGCGATGCCGTCAGGCTGATGCTGGGAAAGAACGCTGCACGCGCCGCACCGATATTGGCATTGGCCGCACGCAAGTTGCGCTCGGCTTCCAGAATGTCCGGGCGACGTTGCAGCAGCTGCGATGGCAATCCGGCCGGCACGCTGGCCAGCACGTTGCCGTCCACGCTGGCGCCATCGGGCAAGGCACGCGGCAACAGGTCCACCGGCACCTGCGTGCCCACCAGCAGCACCAGGGCATTGCGATCCTGCGCCACCTGCGCGGTATAACGCTCCACATCCACGCGTGCGGTTTCCACCGTGGTCTGTGCCTGGCGCAGAGTGAGCTGCGAGGCCACGCCCAACTCGAAGCTGCGTTGCTGCAGGCGATAACTATCGCTCTGGCTGCTCAAGGTGGACTGCGCCAGTTGCAGCAACTGCTGATCCGCTGCCAGCGTCAGATAGGCGGTGGCCACTTCGGCCACCAGGCTGATGTGCGTGCTGCGGCGGGCCTCGGCGGTGGACAGAAACTGCTGCAACGCCTGTTCCTTCAGGCTGCGCACACGCCCGAACAGATCCAGCTCGTACGCACTGACGCCGATGTTGGCGCTGTAGGTGCGAAACACCTGCGGCTGGCCCGGAATCGCCAGCTCCGACGGTGTGCGCGCGTTGTTGGAAGTGCCGGTGCCCTGCACCGAAGGCAGCAGCGCAGCGCGCTCCACCCGGTACTGCGCGCGTGCCACTTCGATGTTGAGCGCAGCCACGCGCAGATCGCGATTGTTTTCCAATGCCAGCGCGATCACCTGCTGTAGCGCGGGGTCGGTGAACACCTGCCGCCAGCCGATGTTGGCGATGTCCGTCGCCTCGTCGGTGCCGGTGTTGGTGGCGTCGGTGGCGTTCGAAGCAATGGTGATATCGGTGCCGGCAAAGCGATCCGGCACCGGCGCGTCGGGCCGTGCATAGCGCGGCATCAACGTGCAACCGGACAGCACGCTGGCCACCGCGATCGCGGTCAATGTCATGCGAATCGGGGTCATCTCAGTGTCCTGTCGGTTGCGGGGCGGGTGAAGTGGTCTGTGGTCGGCGCTTGAACAAGCCCATTACCAACACGAAGAACAACGGCACGAACAAGATCGCCAGGATCGTGCCGGACAACATGCCGCCGATCACGGCGGTGCCCAACGCATGCTGCGCGCCTGCACCGGCACCACTGCCGAGCACCAACGGCACCACGCCCAGGATGAAGGCCAGCGATGTCATCAGGATTGGCCGCAAGCGCATGCGTGCCGCTTCCAATGCCGAGTCGATCAGACTCTTGCCGCTTTCATGCAGCTCCTTGGCGAACTCCACGATCAGAATCGCGTTTTTAGATGCCAAACCAATCGTGGTGAGCAGGCCCACCTGAAAGTACACATCATTCATTTTCCAGGTCAGCATCGCGCCCAGCAGCGTGCCGAACACGCCCAACGGCACCACCAGAATCACCGAGAACGGAATCGCCCAGCTTTCGTACAACGCGGCCAGGCACAGGAACACGATCAGGATCGACAACCCGTACAACAGGCCGGTCTGGCCGGTGGAGGACTTTTCCTGTCGCGACAAACCAGTCCACTCGAAGCCGATGCCCGGCGGCAATTTGGCCGCCGCCGCTTCCACTATCTGCATCGCTTCACCACTGGATGCCGCGCCGGGCAGCGCCATGCCCAGGATTTCCACCGACGGCACGCTGTTGTAACGCTCCAACCGCGGCGAGCCCGATTGCCAGCTGGCGGTGGCGAAGGCGTTGAACGGCACCATGGTGCCGGCGCTGTTGCGCACGAACCAGCGGTCGATGTCCTGCGGATTCATGCGGTACACCGCATCGGCCTGCAGCATCACCTTCTTGACCCGTCCCTTGTCGATGAAGTCGTTGACGTAGGTACTGCCCCATGCGCTGGAGAAGGTGTTGTTGATGTCGGCAATCGACACGCCCATGGCCTGCGCCTTGTGCGAATCGATCTCCAGCTTGAACTCGGGCGTGTCTTCCTGCCCGTTCGGGCGCACCGCCACCAGGCGCTTGTCCTGCGACAACTCGGCAAGCAACTGATTGCGCGCCTGCATCAAAGCTTCATGACCGAGGTTGGCGCGGTCCTGCAGCATCAGGTCGAAACCGGTGGCATTGCCCAACTCGGACACCGCCGGCGGTGCGAACGCGAACACCCTGGCATCGCGGATGCCGGCGAAAAAGGCACCGGCCTTGGCCGCAACATCGGTGACGCTCTGGCCCTTGCCGGTCCGCTCGTCCCACGGCCGCAGCTTGACGAACGCCAGGCCGGTATTCTGGCCGCTACCGGCAAAACTGAAACCAGAGACGGCAAACACGCCAGCGACCGAATCCTTCTGGTCCACCAGAAAGTGATGTTCCACCTGCTTGAGCACCTCACCGGTGCGCGCATCGGTGGCACCGGGCGGCAACTGCACCAGCACGAACAGCGTGCCCTGGTCTTCGTCTGGCAAAAACCCCACCGGCAATTTCATGAAGCCGAACACCACCAACGCCAGCAGCGCGGCATAGGCAAGCATGTAACCCCAGCCCTTGCCCAGCATGTGCCGCACCACGCCCTGGTAGCGGTTGTTGCCGCGATCGAACACGCGGTTGAACCAGCCGAAGAAACCGGTGGTGGCCAGGCCATGGCCTTTTTCCACCGGCTTGAGCAAGGTGGCGCACAGGGCCGGAGTCAGGATCATCGCCACCAGCACCGACAAGGTCATGGCAGACACAATCGTGATCGAGAACTGCCGATAGATCACACCGGTGGAGCCACCGAAGAACGCCATCGGCACGAACACCGCCGCCAGCACCAACGCCACGCCCACCAGCGCACCAGAGATCTGATCCATCGATTTACGCGTGGCTTCCTTGGGCGACAGGTGTTCTTCGCCCATCACGCGCTCGACGTTTTCCACCACCACGATCGCATCGTCCACCAGCAAACCGATCGCCAGCACCATCGCGAACATGGTCAGCGTATTGATGGTGAAACCGAACACCGCCAGCACGCCGAACGTGCCCAGTAACACCACCGGCACCGCAATGGTGGGGATCAAGGTCGCGCGGAAGTTCTGCAGAAACAGATACATCACCAGGAACACCAGCACCACCGCTTCGATCAGCGTGTGCACCACCTGCTCGATGGAGATCCGCACGAACGGGGTGGTGTCGTACGGCTTTTGCACCTTCATGCCGGGCGGGAAGAACTTCTCCTGCTCTTCCAGGCTTTTGTCGATGGCGCGCACGGTATCCAGTGCGTTCGCACCGGTGGCCAGCTTGATCGCCAGACCGGCCGCCGGCTTGCCGTTGTAGCGGCCCACCGTGTTGTAACTCTCGCTGCCCAGTTCGATGCGCGCCACATCGCGCAGCCGCACCTGCGCGCCATCGGACTGCGTGCGCAGCAGGATGTTCTCGAACTGCTCGGCCGTCTTGAGCCGGGTTTGCGCAGTGATGGTGGCATTGAGTTGCTGATTGGCCACCGCCGGCAACGCACCCAGCTGGCCCGCCGAGACCTGCGCGTTCTGCGCCTGGATCGCGGTGCGGACATCCACCGGAGTCAGGCTGAAATTATTCAACTTGTTGGGGTCCATCCACACCCGCATGGCGTACTGCGAGCCGAACAAGGTGGTATCGCCCACGCCTTCGACGCGGCTGATGGTTTCCTGCACGTTGGCCGCCACGTAATCGGACAGGTCCGAATCGCTCATGCTGCCGTCTTCGGAAGTGAAGGCCAGCACGTTGAGGAAGTTGGTGGCCGACTTGGTCACGGTGACGCCTTGCTGCTGCACTTCCTGCGGCAACAACGGGGTGGCCAGCGACAACTTGTTCTGCACCTGCACCTGCGCGGTGTCCGGATCGGTGCCGTTTTCGAAGGTCAGGGTGATGGTCACCGCACCGCTGGATTCGCTGGTGGAGGCCATGTAGCTGAGGTGGTCCAGCCCCTTCATCTTCTGCTCGATGACCTGGGTGACGGTGTCTTCCAGGGTCTGCGCCGAAGCGCCAGGGTAGTTGGCGGTGATGGCGACGGCGGGCGGTGCGATGCTGGGGTACTGCGCAATCGGCAGTGTGGCGATGGACAGGATGCCGGCCAGCATCACGATGATGGCCAACACCCAGGCGAAGATCGGACGATCGATAAAAAAGCGTGCCATGACGTGTGATCCCGCCTCAGTTGGCCGCACGCGGTGCGGTCGGGGCGGAAGGGGTGCCGGCTGCATGACCACCACCAGTCGCGGGCTTGCCCTTGGGCTGCCACGGCGCGGTCTTGACCTCGATGCCGTCGCGGGCGCGCGAGACGCCTTCGACCACCACCTGCTCGCCGGTCTTCAGGCCACTGCGCACCAGCCACTGGTCGCCGACTTCGCGGTCGGTTTCCAGTACACGCAATTGCAGCTTGTGATCGGCACCGACCACGAACGCGGTCGGCTTGCCGGCGCCGTTGCGCGAGACCGCCTGCTGCGGCACCAGCACGCCCTGCTCCTTGATGCCCTCCTGCAGCACCGCGCGCACGTACATGCCCGGCAACAACTCCGCATTCGGGTTCGGGAACACCGCGCGCAAGGTAATCGAGCCGGTGTTCTGGTCGACGGTGACATCGGAGAACGCCAGCTGGCCCTGCAGCGGATAGGTGCTGCCGTCTTCCAGCAGCAGCGACACCTTGGCTGCATCGTCGCCGGCCTTTTCCAGATCGCCGCGCGCCATCGCCTGCCTGAGCCGCAATAACGCCGCGCTGGGCTGGGTGACGTCGATATAGATCGGGTCCAGCTGCTGGATGGTGGTCAGCGCGGTGGCCTGGTTGGCGGTCACCAACGCACCGGGGGTCACGCTGGAGCGGCCGATGCGACCGGAGATCGGTGCATCCATGCGCGCGAACGCCAGGTTGATGCGCGCGGTCTCCACGCTCGCCTTGCCGGCGGCCACATCGGCCTCGGCCTGGCCCAGCGCAGCATCGGTGTCGTCGCCCTCCTGCTGGCTGACCGCCTTGATCTGCACCAGCTCGGTGTAGCGCTGGGCCTTGAGTCTAGCGGTGCGCAGATTGGCCTGCGCCTTGGCCAGGGTGGCCTGGGCGCTGGCATAGCTGGCGCGATAGGTCGCCGGATCAATCTGGTACAGCGTTTGCCCGGCCTTGACGTCGCCGCCCTCGGTGAACTGGCGCGTCTGCACGATGCCGCCCACTTGCGGGCGAACTTCGGCGATCAGGTAGGGAACGGTGCGTCCGGGCAGCTCAGTGGTAAGCGTCACCGGCTGCGGTTTGACGGTCAGCACGCCCATCTCGGGCATGCCCTCAGCCGGCGGCGGACCTCCCGGCGGGCTGCCGCAGGCACTCAGCAAAACGGTGGCAGCAACGGCAGCGGCAAGCAAAGGCAGGCGAAACGAAGCATGAGGACGCACGAGAAGGTCTCCGACGGGACGCATGAGGATTAAATCTAAACGGTACGGTTTGGTATCCTAATAAGCTCATCCGTGGCCGTCAAGCATTCCTGCCCAGTCGGTATACTTAAAGTTCAAAAGTGGAGTGAATTGATGCGGGTCAGAACCGAAGAAAAACGCGACGCCATCGTGCAGGCGGCCAGCGAGGTCTTCCTCGAGCTGGGCTTTGAAGGCGCCTCGATGTCGCAGATCGCCGCCCGCGTGGGCGGCTCCAAGCGCACGTTGTACGGCTACTTCCCGTCCAAGGAAGAGCTGTTCGTGGCGTTTGCCAAGGACATGTCCGACCGCTATTTCGACCCGCTGCTGAGTGCGCTTTCGCAAAGCAGCGGCCCCGTTGCCGAGGCCCTGCAACGGTTCGGCGAGGACGTGCTCACCTTCTTGTGCGCAACGCCCAACATCACCAGTTGGCAGACCATCATCGGGGTATCCGGCAGATCAGACGTCGGCGCGCTGTTTTTCAGCGCCGGTCAACAAGAAGGCATGCAGCGCTTCGCCGAATACCTGCAGACCCAAGTGGACTGCGGCCTGCTTCGCTGCGACGACACCCTGCTTGCCGCCCACCAGTTCGCCGCCCTGCTCGAAGCCGAAACCCTGATGCCCTGCCTGTTCGGCGCGCTCAAGGATCCCTCGCCCGAGTATCTACGCGACGCGACGCAGCGCGCAGTAGAGCTGTTTCTGGCGGGCTATGGATGCAAGAACACCGCTGCGGCGTGATGCGCGGCAGTGCTGCGTCTGCGCACTGCCTGCAACTAAGAGCGGCTAACAAAACTACTTCACGCCAGCCTACTGCACAGGCCGACGGATCTGCGGCCTGGCTGCAGGGCCCTTGCCCGCCCACCGTCGCGGGACACGCCGCAAGTACGTCCATGTAGGCTCTTACGCGGCATCCATGCCGCGTAAGGTCCCGCGACGGTGGGCGGGCAAGGACCTGTCGAGTTGATCGGTGCGCATGGCTTTCAATAAAACAGCCGACCAACTTTCTGGTGCGGTGTCCTCACCGCTTGCGGGACCGTGTGGCGGCATGGATGCCGCAACCGAGCCCACATGGACGTACTTGCGGCGTGTCCCGCAAGCGGTGAGGGCACCGCGCCCTCGACCCACGCAGCGTTTGATCTGGACTTCTGACTGCATCCACCAAGAGACCGCCGACAAAACCACTGCACTCGCTGATAGGCGCTCGCTCGCTAGGTTTTGTTAGCCGCTCTAAGTGAACCGCCCTGCGCTTGCCTGGCGATCCTTACTCGGCCACCGCGCACTTGGCGCACAAGCCATGTACTTCCAGCGTCTGCGCCTGCGGCTGAAAACCCAGTGCCTTGGCGCGGGCTTCCAGTTGCGAGACCACGTCGCGGTCTTCCAGCTCCACCGCGCTATGGCAGCGGTCGCAGATCAGGAACGGTACCGAGTGCTGGGCGCTGTTGGGGTGGTGGCAGGCGACGAAGGCGTTGACCGATTCGAGCTTGTGCACGAAGCCATTGGCCATCAGAAAATCCAGCGCGCGGTACACCGTGGGCGGCGCGTCGGCGCCGACGCCCTTGCCTTCGCGCACCCAGTCCAGCAGCTCGTAGGCCTTGACCGGCTTACCGGCATCGGCGATCAGCCGCAGCACATTCGCGCGGATCGGCGTCAGCCGCAGGCCGCGCTCGGTGCACGCACGCTCTACCGCGCGCACGAAGCCGTTGGCGTCGTCGACGTGGTGATGCGGTGCAGTGCAGGCGTGTTCGTTGGTTTTCATCACAGGCTCCGGCGGTCAGCCCGCTCCTATCTTGATGAGTGCCGCATCGATGCGTTTCAAGGCACCCTCGCGGCCGGCCAGGTACACCGTCTGCGAAATATCCGGGCTGACCTGGGTGCCGGTGATGGCCACGCGCAGCGGCTGGGCGACCTTGCCCATGCCCAGTTCCAGCGCGGCGGCCGCATCGTGCAGCGCGGCCGAGACACTTTCCACACTCCATTCGCTCACGCCGGCCAGCAGTTCGCGCGCCTTGCCCAGCGGCACTTCGGCGCCTAGCTTGAGGTGCTTGATCACCGCAGCTTCGTCATAGGTTTCCAGCGGCTGGTACCAGACCACGGCTTTTTCGGCCATTTCCTTCAAGGTCTGCACGCGCTCGCGTAGCGCCACCACCACATCGGCGGCGGCCGGGCCGGCAGCGACATCGATGCCGAGCTTGGCCAGCTGGTATTCCAGCTGCGGGGCGATGCTGGCCGGGTCGTCGGTCTTGAGGTAATGCTGATTGACCCAGCCCAGCTTGGCCATGTCCAGCCGCGCGGCCTTGGAATTGACGTCCTTGACGTCGAACAGGTCGAGCAATTCCTGCTGGGTGAACAACTCCTGGTCGCCGTGCGACCAGCCCAGACGTGCCAGATAATTGATCAGCGCATGCGGCAGGTAGCCGGCGTCCTTGTACTGCATCACGTCGGCCGCGCCGGTGCGCTTGGACAGCTTGGCGCCCTGCTCGTCCAGGATCATCGGCATGTGCGCGAACTTCGGCACCGGTGCGCCCAGCGCCTCATAGATGTTGATCTGGCGCGGGGTGTTGTTGATGTGGTCGTCGCCGCGGATCACCTCGGTGATGCCCATGTCCCAGTCGTCCACCACCACCGCGAAGTTGTAGGTGGGGAAGCCGTCCGGGCGGAAGATCACCATGTCGTCGAGCTCGCTGTTGGCGATCTCGATACGGCCCTTGATCAGGTCGTCGAACACCACCGTGCCGGCTTGCGGATTTTTGAAGCGGATCACCCGGTTGGGATCGTCGCGGTACGGCAGGTTCTGCTCGCGCGCGGCGCCGTTGTAGCGCGGTTTTTCCTGCTTGGCCATCGCGGCCTCGCGCATGGCGTCGAGCTCGGCGCGGGTTTCGTAGGCGTAATAGGCCTTGCCCTGCGCCAGCAGCTGCTCGGCGACCTCCTGATAGCGGGCCACGCGCTGGGTCTGGTAGATCGGGCCTTCGTCGTAGCCCAGGCCCAGCCACTCCATTGCCTCCAGGATGGCGTCGATCGCCTCCTGAGTGCTGCGCTCACGGTCGGTATCTTCGATGCGCAGCACGAACTGCCCGCCGCGGTGGCGTGCCTCCAGCCAGCAATACAGGGCGGTGCGGGCGCCGCCGATGTGCAGGTAACCGGTGGGGCTGGGGGCAAAACGGGTGCGGCAGGTCATGGAGCGCTCGGCGAAACGGGTGTCGGCCGATTTTACCTTGCGCAGCGCAGACCTGCCCGCTTGCGGCTCAGCGGTTGCGCAGCAGGTCGCCGTAGACCACGCAATCGCCACCACTGCGCGCCGGGCCTGGTGCGTCGTACAGCACCAGCCAACTGGGCGTGTTGCCGGCCAGGTGTTTGGGAAGGTTGCAGATCGCCTCGGCACGGTCGCTGTCGGTGCCATGCGGCAGCACCGCCGATTCCAGCAGGTCGTGCTGAAAGCGCACCGGCGCCTGGTTGGCGGCCAGCGCCGCGCGCGCGTCCGGCCATTTGAACAGGCGGATTTCGCCGTTCAGCACCATGGTCGGCCCGGCCAACAGGTACAGATCGTCGCCGGAATAATGCAGGTCGCGGATGCCCAGCCCGCCCAGTTGCAGGAAGTGCTTGCGCAACAGCGTGCCGTCTTCGTCCAGCGGCGCCAGGCGCAGATGATCGCCATGCGCCTCGACCCGGATCTCCAGCATTGCCGACCAGCCGCGCAGCACCGGCCCACGCAGGCCAAGCAGCAGCCGTTGGCCGTCCACCACGATGCCTTCGATATCGAAGCCGTTGTCCTTGCCGGGGATCTTCAGAAACGGGCCGAAATGCGGGTCGTCGGCCAGCAGGTCGGTGAGCTGGTTGTGCTTGGCATCGCCCTTGAGTCGCAGCGCGCGACGGCCGTCGGCGGCTTCGCGTACCAGTCGCGGGGTGCCGTCGGCATCGCGTTCGATCGGCAGACAGGCCAGCAGGCGGCGGTTGGCATCGAGTTTGAGCTTGGTCAGGCGCTTGGCGTTTTCGGCATCGTCGCGGCTGCGTTTGGCATTTTTGCGTTTGAGGCCATGCGAGCCGATCACCCACAGAAATCCATCCGACAGCGCCATGCCTTCCAGATCCGCCTCCTCGGCCGCCTCGCCCGGCAGATCCAGCAACTCGGCCAGCGCAAAGCTGTGCCCTTCGCCGAAGCGCAGCGTCTCGCGCTGCACGGGATCGAGCTTGCGCAGCCGATCCACCGCGCAGGCTTCGTCGCCAGCCACCCACAGCCAGTCGTCGGTGAAGGCCGCGCCGGACAGATTGCTGTGCACCAGCGCACCGGGCGCGAATTCGAGACGGACGCTGTGCGGAATCAGGGTTTTCTTGGCCATGGGAACCTGGTGGGTGATAGGTCAGTCGAACGCGGCCAGCTTGGCACGCGCTACGTGAGCGGCCAACTGCCCGTGCCAATCGCGGTCGTTGGCAACCTGCGCGTGTGCGCGGCTGGCTTCGAAGGCGTCGAAGTCCAGCTCCGCATAGGCCCACACCGTATCGCCGTGCGTTTGTGCCAGCACGCCATCGGCCGGGAAGCCGACATCCATCGGCGCGAACACCGCCGCCTCGCCGGTATTGATGTCCAGTGCCGGGCTCCACGGCGCCTCGCCGGCGGTGACCGATTGCGCCACGAACACACGATTTTCCAGCGCGCGCGCCAGGCAGCCGATGCGCACCCGCATCGCCCCGGCGGCGGTGTCGGTGCAACTGGGCACGATCAACAGCCGCGCACCTGCTTCGTACTGCGCACGCACCGGCAGCGGAAATTCGCTGTCGTAGCAGATGGCAATGGCTGCGCGCACGCCATCCAGCTCGAACACCTTCAGCGCATCGCCGGGATCGATCAGCCCGGTGGCCTTTTCGAAGCCGGTGAGCTGCAGTTTGTCCTGCCAGCCATGCAGGCCGTCGGGCGTGAACCAGTCGCTGCGATTGCGGTAGCGGCCCTGGCCCAAATCCAGCAGAAAGCTGCCGGCAATCAGATGTACCTGATGCTGGCGCGCCAATCCGGAAAACAGCTCCAGCCACGGCGCACGCAGCACCTGGATCGCCGCCAGCGACTCCGGCAAACCGGCAGAAACCTGCGTGCCGAAGGTTGCGCCCAACTCCAGCGCCAGATATTCCGGCAGTACCAGCACACGTGCGCCGGCAGCGGCGGCCTCACTCACCAACTCGGATTGACGCGCGGCGAACGCAGCGAAATCGGCGGGTTTGCCGATCGGATATTTGGCGACGGCGATTTTCATCTGGTGGCCTTGTTGCGATTGATCGGAAGGTACGACGTGGCGAGGCGCTCGTTGGCAATCATGACGACACCGCACGCGTCCATACGCTCAAACTGTGGTCGATCTCGCCATGTTGCAACTCTGCCCACGCCAGCTGCACGCGCATGCCCGGTTGCGGTACATAGCCACGCTTGCGCCAGAACACATCGTTGGGGCGGTAGTCGGCCGGCTTGCGCGGATCGTCGAGTGCGCGCTCCACAGAGCAAAACGCAGTGAGCGCGAATCGGCCCAAAGTGCGTGCATGTGCTTCACGTCGGTCGAAAAATGCGTGACCGATCCCCTGCCCGCGATACGCCGGCAGCAACACCGACTCGCCAAAATAGAACACGCTGGCGGGGTCGATGCCGGCCACGCGAAATGGCACGTGGAAGGCCTCGCTGTCGTCGAGCAACGGCAAACCGGTAGAGGCACCGATCACCGCATCGCCATCGCGTGCCAGCACGAACACGCTATCCGGCGAGGCCGCATACGCAGCCAGATAACCGCGTTCGTAATCGGCATCGCCCTCGTACAGATACGGCCATGCCCGGAACACCGCGATGCGCAGCTGCGCTACCGCATCCAGATGCGGCAACACGTCCGTGCCGCGCACCGTTTCGACGATCAGGGAGGAACCAGTCATGCCTGCATGGTAAGCGAGCCTGACCCGCCTGCCACATCGAGCATCACCGCAGCCAACGGTCGTTGCACGGACCCGCCGCATCGGGGTGCTGCCATAGCAGCCACACCGCCGCTTCTTCGGCGGCCAGCAGCACCCCGAGCAGTGCATCGGTACTGCGAGTCCAATAGCTGCCGTTGTTCAACCGCTGCCATGGCCCGTAGCTGCGCGTCGGCGCCGTGCCAGGCCGCGCTTTGTGCTGCTGCGCCGCCTTCAAAAAACCGGCTCCGCCCGTGCGCAGCGCCTGAGCAGTGGCTGCATGCAGGCGCAGGCCGATCACGCCGCCGCGCCCCTCACGGCCGAGCGGCAATGCCGACAATGGCGAACATTCCCAGCGTTGCAGTGGCGCTGCGGGAAGCAGCGCCACCGTGTCGATCCCGGCGGGCAGCAAACGCTGCGCCCGCCGGTGTACCTGTGCGTGAGCGAGCATGCCGGCCTCAGCGCAGGCTGTTGCCAAGCTCGTACCAATCGAGCTTGCGGGTGACCCACATGATGCTGGCCAGGATACCGAACAGCAGCAACGATCCCATCAGCAGCGCGTTGTCTTCGGAGACCAGCAGGCTGTAGAGCACTCCATACAATGCGGTGAGCATCACCGAAAACCCCGCCGCGCGCGCCCAGCTGCGCAATACCCCAGACAGATAGAAGAACTGCAGACCGATACACGCCGCGGCAGACACCAGATACGCCTGCCAGAACGCGATGTGCTCGGAAAGGCTCAGCAGTAACAGGAAGAAGATTGCCAACGCCAGACCGACCAGCAGGTATTGCAGCGGGTGAATCGGTAAGCGCTTGATCAACTCGAACAACACGAACGCCACAAACGTCAGCACCACGAACAGGATGCCGTACTTGCTGGCGCGGTCGGCCTGGGTATACACGTCCACCGGGTCGACCAGGCGCACTTCCAGCGTATCCAGCGACGATTGGCTGGACTGCAACTGGGTCTGCGCACCGGTGGCCAGCGACGACAGCGACCAGCTGGCATCGAAGCCCTTCGGCCCGATGCTCGGAGCGTTCGGCAGGAAGCGGCCGCCGAAGGACGGGTGTTGCCAGCTGGAGCGCAAGGCGATCTCGTTATTGTCGGCGATCGGTGCGATGGCAAGCCGGCGCGTGCCGTCCAGCACGAACTGCATATCCACCACGTTGCCGTCCTGCACGCGGCCGGCGACCGGGTCGGCCAGCAGGCTCAGTTGGGCATGGATCCCTGCCGAGCGATCGGCCAATGCGCCTGCGCCGCTTTCCAGTGCCAGCGTGCGTCCATCCACCTGCAGGCGCGGTGTGCCCACCAGCCCGCGCACATCGGAAATGCCCACCGCCAGGTGTGGCTGGCCATACACGCGGGTCGGCGCGGCGACGTAGTCAAACGGTGCGTACTCGGCATGCAGGGTCGCTTTCCAGGAATACACCTGCACCCGATACAGGCCCACTTCGCGCACCGAGGGCACCATCTCGCCGCTGAGTTTCAGGCTGCGCGGCGTCTGCAGCAGCGCGCCTTCGCGTTTGCGCCACACCTTGCGCTGGTTGCCCTGCTCGTCCGGCTCGGTGACCTGCACGTCCTCGGTATACGGCAGCACCCGCACCGGCGCGATGAACTGCTGCTCGCCGGCCTTGCTCTGCGCCACCCGCTCCACCGCCTCGTCGCGGTAGCGGGCGCGGTCCTGCACGGCGCCGCGGATCAACAGCAACGGAATCAGCAGCAGCAGGATCAGCCCGCCGATGGTGGCGAACCGCAACAACAGTTTCAGGGATTTCATCGGCCATCCTCATTCTGGGAGGTGGCCAGGGTGCGATGCGCGGGTGTGGAGGGTTTGAGGCGAATTTGAAGCGAATGTGAAGTGGGCAATCAGCCGGCGAATCGTCGTGTCTTGCTGCAATTAGAGGGGCTAACAAAAACTGGCAAGCGCTCGCCTGGGTCGAGGGCGCGGTGCCCTCACCGCTCGCGGGACACGCCGTGAATCCATCCCTGGAGGCTCGGTGGCGGCATCCATGCCGCCACACGGTCCCGCAATCGGCGAGGACACCGCACCAGACAGGTTGCTGATTGCTTTATTGAGAACAGGACACGGCGCCAGCCAGTTTGCTGGGTGCTTTGTTGAAAGCCATGCACACCGACCATCTCGACTGGTCCTTGCCTGCCCACCGTCGCGGGACCTTACGCGGCATGGATGCCGCGTAAGAGCCTACACGGACGTACTTGCAGCGTGTCCCGCGATGGTGGGCGGGCAAGGCCCTGCAGCATCGAGGGCGCGGTGCCCTCACCGCTCGCGGGACACGCCGTAAACCCATCCCTGGGGGCTCGGTGGCGGCATCCATGCCGCCACACGGTCCCGCAAGCGGTGAGGACACCGCACCAGAAAAGTTAGTCGGCTGCTTTGTTGAAAACATGCACACCGACCATCTCCACTGGTCCTTGCCCGCCCACCGTCGCGGGACCTTACGCGGCATGGATGCCGCGTAAGAGCTTACAAGGACGTACTTGCAGCGTGTCCCGCGATGGTGGGCGGGCAAGGGCCCTGCAGCCAAGCCGCAGATCAGCCGGCCGGCAGCCGCAACGTCGCCACGGCGCCGCCGCCCTCGCGATTGCCCAGCGCTACTTCGCCGCCGTGCAGGCGCGCAACTTCCCGCACGAACGGCAAGCCGAGCCCGGAACTGCGTTGCCCGGTCTGCGGGCGGGCCAACGAGTAGAAACGCTCGAACACCCGTTCCAGTGCGTAGTCCGGCACGCCGCTGCCGCGGTCTTCGACCGACCACTGCAAGTGACCGTCGTGCACCTGCGTGCGCAAGTGCACGGTGCTGCCTTCCGGCGAAAACGCGATGGCGTTTTCCAGCAGATTGATCAGCGCCTGGCGCAGCAGAAACCCGTCGCCGAGCACGTAGTGCTCGTGCGCTGCATCAGATGCGACATCGATTTCCACCCGCACGCCGGCCGCTGTCGCGCGTGTCAGAACCGCATCCACTGCTGCCTGCAGCAAGCCAGCCACAGCGATGCGCTCGCGCTTTTGCAACCAACCGTGCTGCTCCACCTCGGCCAGTGCCAGCAGCTTGTCGATGGTCTCGGTCAGCCGCAGCTCCTGCGCACGGATGCTGGCGACGAAGTGCTGGCGATCGGTTTCCGGCAATGGCTCGGCCAACAGCTCGGACGCACCACGGATCGCCGCCAGCGGGCTCTTCATCTCGTGCGTCAGCGACTGCACGTACTGCTCCACGTAGGCCTTGCCTTCCAGCTTGCGGCGCATGCTTTCCAGCGCCTGGCCCAGGGCGCCGATTTCATCGCCGCGCGGTTTGGGCGGCGGCACCGGAATGCCCGCGCTCACCGCCTGCGCGTAACGATTGAGCCGGCCGATGCCGCGCATCAGCCACCAGGTCATCAAGATGCCGATCAATGCGGAAATACCAATCAACCAGGCACCGCGTTGCAAAATATTGCGCTGGCTGGCCTCGATAAACGGGTCGATGCTGCGATTGGGCTGCGCCAGCGTCAGCACGCCGATCAATTTGCTCGCATCGTTCGGTGCATAGATCGGCGCGGCCACATGCATCACCGTGGCGGTCGGGTCACCATCGACCTCAGGGCTGGAGCGCGCGCCATATTCGCCGCGTAAGGTGCGATAGACATCGTTCCAGCGTGAGTTGTCGCGGCCCACATCGCGGCCCAGCGAATCGAAGACGACCACGCCGCGCGCATCGGTGACGGTGACGCGGTAGGCCACATCGTTCTTGCGGAACCGCCATACCCAGGCTTTGGGATCGCGCCGCTGCGCCTGCGCCACGTTGCGCGCAAAGCTGCCGGTGGCGATGGTGCCGCCGGCCAATTCGCCGCTGGCCATTTCCGCCAGCACATTGGCCGCATCCACCAGCGTGGATTCCATCGCCTGGCGCACACCCGGTTTGACCTCGTTGACGAACACCCGCATCACGAAGAACGCGGCCAGCCCGACGATCAGAAAGAAGCCCAGGAACAGCTTGAGACCGAGCCGCATGTCAGACCCCGGCCTGGAGAACAACGCGACGCCTGCACGCGGCCATGCCTACAGCTCCAGCGCGTAGCCAAGGCCACGGTGGGTGCGGATCGGGTCGGCCGGCACGCCGGCCTGGCGCAGCTTGCCGCGCAGCGTCTTGATATGGGTATCGACGGTGCGGTCGGCACTGTCGGCGCTGGCATCCCAGCCGCGGTCCATCAGCTGCGCGCGGCTGAGGATCGCGCCGGGGCGCTGCAACAATGCCGACAGCAGCGCGTACTCATAGCGGGTCAGCGGCAGCAGCGCCTCGCCGTAGCGGATGCGGCTGCCCTCGCGATCGATCGCAAACGCGCCATGCGGCTGCCAGCCCGCCTCCGCGACTGCGGCCACATTGCGGCGACGCAGCCGCGCGCGCACCCGCGCCACCAGCTCGCGCGGGGAGAACGGCTTGGCCATGTAGTCGTCGGCACCCAGTTCGAACCCGAGTACGCGGTCGATCTCGTCGTTGCGCGCGGTCAGGAAGATCACCGGCACGTCGCTGAAACTGCGCAGCGTGCGGCACACCTCGAAGCCGTTGATGTCCGGCAGGCCCACGTCCAGCACCACCACATCGGCCGGGTCGGCGCGCAGCCGCGCCAACGCATCGCGACCCAGCAGGCAATGCTCGGGCGCATAGCCTTCGCTGCGCAGCGCGTACAGCACGGTATCGGCAATGGCGGCTTCGTCTTCGACGACGAGCACGCGGGCGGGGGACTCGGACATGGCGCGCAGCATAGCCGCATGCTGGCGCGGCCCGTACACTGCCGCGATGAACTATCGCCACGCCTTCCATGCCGGCAACCATGCCGACGTGCTCAAGCACATCGCCTTGCTGGCGCTGATCGACACCCTCAAGCGCAAGGACACGCCGTTCTTCGTGCTCGATACCCACGCCGGGCGCGGGCGCTACCAGCTCGGTGGCGAAGAAAGCCGCAAGACCAACGAGGCCGATGCCGGGGTGATGCGGCTGATGGCCGAGTCGACCCTGCCCGAGGTGGTCGAACGCTATCTGCGCGCGGTGCAGGCCGACAACCAGACCGTCGCCCGCCCGTCCACACCCGGCCAGAAGCCGGCGCGGCCCACCGCTGGCATCCAGATCAACCACTACCCCGGCTCGCCGTTGCTGGCCGCACAAGCGTTGCGCGAGCAGGACCGCATGGCGTTCTGCGAGTTACAGCCGGAAGAGGCCGAGGCGCTCAAGCGCCTGTTCGCCAAGGACAGCCGCGTGCGCGTGCATGCCGGCGATGGCTATGAGGCGATTCGCGCCTTCGTGCCGCCGCGCGCCGGCGAGACCAAAATCGGCCGCGGGCTGGTGCTGATCGACCCGCCGTACGAGTCGCAGGAGGCCGAGTACCCGCAGGTCATCCACAGCGTGCGCGAAACCCTGGCGCGCTGGCCGCAGGCGATGTGCATGGTGTGGTACCCGATCAAGCTGCGCCGCAGCCTGCAGCCGTTCATGCGCAAGGCCGCCACGCTGCCGGCCAAGTCGGTGCTGGTGGCCGAGCTGCAGGTGCGCCCGGACGACTCGCCGCTGCGCCTGACCGGCAGCGGGCTGCTGATCGTCAACGCGCCGTGGCAGTTCGACCAGGTGCTGGCGCCTGCGCTGCCGGTGCTGAAGAAGCACCTCGGCGAGGCCGGTGCCTCGACGCGGCTGGAATGGCTGCGCCAGGACGCCTGAGTCATCGGGGCCGGGCGCCATACGCGCCGGCAACCGCAGCTGCATACTCACGACTGGATCACGGTATCGCTCGGTACAGTGATGTGGGAAGCACTGCCACCCTCCAAACGGCCCCCAGCGGCGCACCGGATTCATTCACGGTTGTGCGCTGGGCTGGTGCCAGAATCTTCCGATCTTCAAGGAACACCGGTCATGGCCATTCGCAATCGCATGCCTCCCTGGCATGAAAACTTCAGTCTGCCCAATGGCCGCACCCTTCTGCTCCGACCGATCCGTCCTGAGGACGGTCCGCCGCTGCAGGGGGCTTTCAGCTTGTTGGGACCGGAGGAAATCCGCGAGCGCTTCGTGCGCTCCTCCGCCGAAATCACGCCGGAGATGGTGCAGCGCCTGACCCATCCCAATCCCAAGAGCGAGATCGTGCTGGTCGCCGCCGAGCAGTTGCCGCCGGGCGAGGCGCTGGTTGGCGCAGTCGCGCGCGCAGCGCTGGTGCCGGGCACCCGCCAGGCCGAGTACACCATTCTGGTCAGCAGCTTCGTCGCCGGCCAGGGTCTGGGGCGGCAGCTGATGCGCAAGCTGGTCAAGTGGGCGCGGCGCAAGTATCTGGACTGCCTGTTCGGCGATGTGCTGCAAAGCAACGTGCCGATGCTGCAGTTGGCCGAGTCGCTGGGCTTCAAGCCGCAGCCGCATCCGGATTCGCCGGAGCTGGTGCGCATGGTGTTGGAGCTGGATGCCTGATTCGCCGGGATTCGGGATTCGGGATTCCGCTCAGAGCGGCTGATCTGTTACTTGGTTGCAGGGCCCTTGCCCGCCCACCATCGCGGGACACGCCGCAAGTACGTCCATGTAGGCTCTTACGCGGCATCCATGCCGCGTAAGGTCCCGCGATGGTGGGCGGGCAAGGACCAGTGGAGACGGTCGGTGTGCAGGGTGCAAGCAATGCATGACCTGCGTTGATTGGATAACGGCGCGTCCGCTCAGCTTCACAAAACAAGCCAAGCAACGGACAGGCTTTTAATGAAACAACCGACTGACTGCCTGGTGCGGTGTCCTCACCGATTGCGGGACCATGTGGCGGCATGGATGCCGCCACTGAGCCTCCACGGACGGATTCACGGCGTGTCCCGCAAGCGGTGAGGACACCGCGCCCTCGACTAACTGGGGTTTGCCTGGTACCAGCAAATCGTTACGTACCACTAGACCCTGCGGCGCCCATGTAAGCAAGCGGCCCAACGCCCGCTTTCACACCGAATGGACCGGTCGCAGCGGGCGCTCTGGTAAAATTGCCGGCTGATGCCGTCGCCAACCACCTTCCCCTCTCCGCCGCTGCCCAAGTCCGGCCAGCTTCGTGCCTATTGGCGCGCCCCGTCTTCGCCGACTGCGCTGGCCTGGTCGATCGCGCGCGCCGCCGAGGCGCATGCCGGCCCGCTGCTGGTGATCGCACGCGATAACCAGAGCGCGCACCAGATCGAATCGGATCTGCATGCCCTGCTTGGCGAGCACGCCAGCTTGTCGGTGGTTCCGTTTCCCGATTGGGAGACCCTGCCCTACGACCAGTTCAGTCCGCACCCGGAAATCATTAGCCAGCGTTTGGCTGCGCTGCACCGTCTGCCCACACTGACCCGTGGTGTGGTGATCGTGCCGGTGCAGACACTGATGCAGCAGCTGGCGCCGCTGAGCTACATCGTCGGCGGCAGCTTCGATCTGAAGGTCGGGCAGCGGCTGGATCTGGATGCGGAAAAACGCCGCCTGGAAAGCGCCGGCTACCGCAACGTGCCGCAGGTGATGGACCCGGGCGATTTTGCGGTGCGCGGCGGCTTGCTGGACGTGTTTCCGATGGGCGAAGCCACGCCGTTGCGCGTGGAGCTGCTGGACGAGGATATCGACTCGATCCGCGCCTTCGACCCGGAATCGCAGCGCTCGCTGGACAAGGTCGATGCCGTCAAATTGCTGCCCGGCCGCGAAGTGCCGATGGACGATGCCAGCATCGAACGCGTGCTGGCCTGCCTGCGCGAACGTTTCGATGTGGATACCCGGCGCAGCGCGCTGTATCAGGATCTGAAATCGGGTCTGGCGCCGTCGGGCGTCGAGTATTACCTGCCGATGTTCTTCAGCAAGACCGCCACCTTGTTCGATTATCTGGACAAGCGCACGCTGCCGTTGATCGCCACCGGCGTGTCCAACGCGGCCGACACGTTCTGGGCGCAGGCGCAGGACCGCTACGAACAGCGCCGCCACGATGTGGAGCGCCCGCTGCTGACGCCGGACGAGCTGTATCAATCGCCGGATGCATTGCGCGAGCGGCTCAACAAGCTGGCCCGCATCGAAGTCTGGGCCAGCGACCATCCGCGTATCGACGAGGCCGTCGCCCTTGGCGACCAACCGTTGCCGCCGCTGCCGGTGGCGGCAAAAGACGCACCTGCAGGTCAGGCGCTGGCCTCGTTCCTGAGCCACTACCCGGGCCGCGTGCTGGTGGCATCGGATTCGGCCGGTCGCCGCGAAGCATTGATGGAAGTGCTGGCGGCGGCGCAATTGAAGCCGGAGGTGGTGGCCGACCTGCCCGCCTTCCTGGCCGTGCCCAAGCTGCGCTTCGGTATTACCGTGGCGCCGCTGGAAGACGGCTTTGCGCTGGACAACCCGCAGATTGCGGTGCTGACCGAGCGCCAGCTGTTTCCCGAGCGGGCCAACCAGCCGCGTCGCACGCGACGTGTGGGCCGCGAGCCGGAAGCGATCATCCGCGATCTGGGCGAGCTGTCCGAAGGCGCGCCGATCGTGCACGAAGACCACGGTGTGGGCCGCTACCGCGGGCTGATCGTGCTCGATGCCGGCGGCATGCCCGGTGAGTTCCTGGAAATCGAATACGCCAAGGGCGACCGGCTGTATGTGCCGGTGGCGCAACTGCATCTGATCAGCCGTTATTCCGGTGCCTCGGCCGAGACCGCGCCGCTGCATTCGCTGGGCGGCGAGCAATGGACCAAGGCCAAGCGCAAGGCGGCCGAAAAGGTGCGCGACGTGGCGGCCGAGTTGCTGGAAATCCAGGCCCGCCGACGTGCACGTGCCGGTCTGGCCTTGCAGGTGGACCGCGCGATGTACGAGCCGTTCGCGGCCGGCTTTCCCTTTGAAGAAACCCCCGATCAGTTGGCCGCCATCGATGCCACGTTGCGCGATCTGGGCAGCAGCCAGCCGATGGACCGCGTGGTCTGCGGCGATGTGGGCTTCGGCAAGACCGAGGTGGCCGTGCGCGCCGCATTCGCCGCCGCCAGCGCCGGCAAGCAGGTTGCCGTCTTGGTGCCGACCACGTTGCTGGCCGAGCAGCATTACCGCAATTTCCGCGACCGCTTCGCCGATTACCCGATGAAGGTGGAAGTGCTCTCGCGCTTCAAGAGCACCAAGGAAATCAAGGCCGAGCTGGAGAAGGTCGCCAGCGGCGATATCGACGTCATCATCGGCACCCATCGTTTGCTGCAGCCGGATGTGAAGTTCAAGGATCTGGGCCTGGTCGTCGTCGACGAAGAACAGCGCTTCGGCGTGCGGCAGAAGGAAGCGCTCAAGGCGATGCGCGCCAACGTGCATCTGCTCACGCTCACTGCCACGCCGATTCCGCGCACGCTCAACATGGCCATGGCCGGTTTGCGCGATCTGTCGATCATCGCCACCCCGCCGCCGAACCGGCTGGCGGTGCAGACCTTCATCACTGCCTGGGACAACGCGTTGTTGCGCGAGGCATTTCAGCGCGAGCTCAGCCGCGGCGGGCAGCTGTATTTCCTGCACAACGATGTGGAAAGCATCGTGCGCATGCAGCGCGACTTGTCCGAACTGGTACCGGAGGCGCGCATCGGCATCGCGCACGGGCAGATGCCCGAGCGCGAGCTGGAACGGGTGATGCTGGATTTCCAGAAGCAGCGCTTCAATGTGTTGCTGTCGACCACGATCATCGAATCGGGCATCGACATTCCCAACGCCAACACCATCATCATCAACCGCGCCGATCGCTTCGGCCTGGCCCAGTTGCATCAGTTGCGCGGCCGCGTCGGTCGTTCGCATCACCGCGCTTACGCGTATCTGGTGGTGCCGGACCGTCGCTCGATCACCGCCGATGCCGAGAAGCGTCTGGAAGCGATCGCCTCGATGGACGAGCTCGGCGCCGGCTTCACGTTGGCCACGCACGATCTGGAAATCCGCGGCGCCGGCGAGCTGCTGGGCGAGGACCAGAGCGGGCAGATGGCCGAGGTCGGCTTCAGCCTGTACACCGAGTTGCTGGAACGCGCAGTGCGCAGCATTCGCCAGGGCAACCTGCCCGATCTGGATGCCGGCGACGAAGTGCGCGGTGCCGAGGTCGAGCTGCATGTGGCCTCGTTGATTCCCGCAGATTATCTGCCCGATGTGCACACCCGGCTGACGCTGTACAAGCGCATCTCCAGTGCGCGCAACAGCGATGCCCTGCGCGAGTTGCAGGTGGAGATGATCGACCGCTTCGGCCTGCTGCCGGATCCGGTCAAGCATCTGTTCGCCATTGCCGAGCTCAAGCTGCAGGCCAACGCGCTGGGTGTGCGCAAGCTGGATCTGGGCGAAAACGGCGGCCGTCTGGTATTCGAGGCCAAGCCGTCGATCGACCCGGTCGCGGTGATCCAGATGATCCAGAAGCAGCCCAAGATCTACACCATGGACGGCCCGGACAAGCTGCGCATCAAGCTGCCGCTGCCGGAAGGTGCGGATCGTTTCAATGCGGCACGTGGCTTGTTGACGATGCTGGCGCCGAGATAAAAGGCCTGCTTCATCGGTTGCGTTTGCTTGGCGCACCGATCTCGACAATAGACGACGCAAGGACGCGTCGATCACGTTGCAATCGCTGCGCAAAGATCATCGAACTCGATGCGGCATTTTCACTAAAACCCATCGCACTCTGCGATACCGCCCCACGACACGTGTGGCCTTTCTAATGCGCATTTTCTGCAGTGACACTGCAGAACACCCATCCCGCATGCATTAAAGAATTCGACCGAAATGCGGCTATCTGTCCTGCAGGACTGTCCGGGACATTCGACTCCCGAGCCTGCTTGCGACAAACCTGAGCAATTAATGCCCAGGCAGTGATGGATTTCTCAAATCCGTCACCGCGCTGAATTTTGCCTAAATATTCCTGCCGCGCGCCGATACCTGCATAGACCGGCATGTCCCCGTGTGCAGAGCTGCCCACGCAAGCCCACGCCGGAGCGACCTTCTTCCGCGTCATGGCGCGCATCCGTGCGCCATCGCATCGCTTGAGGCATCAATGAACACGCCACTGTCCGCTCTACCCGCGCCGCTGACACTCGCCCTGGAAGGCGAGATGACGATCCGTCGCGCTGCAGAACTCAAGCCGCTCTTGCAGCCGGCATTGCTGCACCCGGGTGGATTGCATCTGGACCTCGCTGCGGTCAGCGAGATCGACACCACCGGCCTGCAGTTGCTGCTGGCCACCAAGCAGGCGATCCAGGCCGATGGGCGGCCGTTTTCGCTCACCGATTCCAGCCGTGCGGTGGTCGATGTGATCGAACTGCTCGGCCTGCTCGAAGCGCTGTACCCGCATGCGGTCGCGTGCCTCGGCGAACGCATTCACTAACGGACAGGTAACACGCGCATGGACATGAACCAGCTGATGCAGACCTTTCTGGCCGAGAGCCGGGATCTGCTCGAAGACATGGAACGCCATCTGCTCGAAGCCGAGCGTGGCGAGTCTTCGCCCGATGCGGTCAACGCGATCTTTCGCGCGGCGCATACCATCAAGGGCTCGGGCGGGTTGTTCGATCTGCCGCAGCTGGTCGGCTTCACCCATGTGCTGGAAAGCGTGCTGGATCTGGTGCGCGATGAAGCGCTGAGCCTGAGCTCTGAATTGATCGCGCTGCTGCTGGTGTGCTGCGATCACATCCACGCCTTGGTGGAAACCGCGGCCGATCCAAGCCACGCCGATGCGGCTGCACTGGCGACCGAGGCCGAGCCGTTGCTCGCGCAGTTGAAGACCTATCTGCAAGGCAGCGTGTGCGGCGTCACCGGGGCCGCCATCCAGCTCGGCACACCTGAAAAACGAAGTGGTTACTGGCGTATTTCGTTGACGCTGTTTGCCGACGCACTGCGCTTCGGCAACTCGCCGCTCAAGCTGATTCGCAATCTGCGCGGCCTGGGGTCGGTCGAATCGATCAGCACCGATTACAGCCAATTGCCGACGTTTGAAGACCTCGATCCGGAAGCCAACTATCTCGGTTTCCAGATCCTGTTGCGCAGCGATGCCGACCGCGCCGCGATCGAAGAAGTGTTCGAGTTCGTGCGCGAGGATTGCGATCTGGAGATCACCTCGGTGCCGGCACCGACCGAGGCGGCCGCCCTTCTCGTCATCGAGCCTGCAGCGCTTGCACCCGTCGCCAGCACGCTCGCTGCGGTTCCGAATTCAACCTCGGCTGCAACGCCGCCACGCGCCCCCCAGGAAGGTGCCTCACGCAACGCCGAGGCGCGCTCGATCCGTGTGGACGCCGACAAACTCGATCGCATGATCGATCTGGTCGGCGAACTCATCATCGCGGTGGCCGGCACCAACGCCAACGCGCAGCGCACCGGCGACGCACAGTTGCTGGAATCGGCCTCGATCCTGGCCGGCCTGGTGGAAGACGTACGCGAGAGCGCCTTGCAACTGCGCATGGTCAAGATCGGCGGCACCTTCGGCCGCTTCCAGCGCGTAGTGCACGACGTGGCACGCGAACTCGGCAAGGACATCGCGCTGGTGGTGGCCGGCGAAGACACCGAACTGGACAAGTCGGTGGTGGAAAAGATCGGCGACCCGCTCACCCATCTGGTGCGCAATGCGATGGACCACGGCATCGAGCCGGCCGACGTGCGCGTGGCACACGGCAAGCCCGCACGCGGCACTGTTGGCCTGAACGCCTATCACGACTCCGGCAGCATCGTCATCCAGATCACCGACGACGGCGGCGGCTTGAACCGCGACCGCATCCTGGCCAAGGCGCTGGAACGCGGCCTGATCGAACCCGGCCGCCAGCTCAGCGACCGCGAAGTGTTCGCGATGATCTTCGAGCCGGGCTTTTCCACTGCCGAAAAAGTCACCAACCTGTCCGGGCGCGGCGTCGGCATGGACGTGGTCAAGCGCAACATCACCGCGCTGCGCGGCACCGTGGAGATCGACAGCACCGCCGGCGTGGGCACCACCATTTCTGTGCGGCTGCCGCTGACGCTGGCCATCATCAACGGCTTCCAGGTCGGTGTCGGCAAATCGGTGTTCGTGGTGCCTCTGGATGTGGTGGAAGAGTGCGTGGAGTTCACGCCCGACTACGCCAGCGACTACATCGATCTGCGCGGCAGCGTGCTGCCGTATGTGCGCCTGCGCGAATTGTTCGCGCTCGGCGGCAAGACGCCTGCACGCGAAAGCATCGTGGTGATCCGCCAGGGCGCGCAGCGCTTCGGCCTGGTCGTGGACACGCTGCTGGGCGAATGGCAAACCGTGATCAAGCCGTTGTCCAAGGTCTTCGCACAGGTCAAAGGCATCAGTGGCTCCAGCATCCTGGGCAGCGGCGATGTCGCGCTGATTCTGGATGTGCCCAGCCTGCTCCAGCAATTGCATCCCAACCAGGACGCCCTGGCGGCCTGAGCGTTTACACCATCACTCCCCACATCACCGCGTTATTCGTTGTTCCCTGACCCCAGGAAGCTGCCGCCATGTCACACCGTCTCCCAATCGCCACCCAGTTGTGGTTTACCGCCGCCCTCGCCCTTGTTCTGCCTGTCGTCGTGGTCGTGGCCGGCTTTGCGCTGACGCTGTCGCACGGCGCCCTGCTCGCCGCCAGCGTGGTGGCCGCCCTCGTCAGCGGCGCGTTGCTGGCCTGGTCGATCCGCATCGCCAACGACTCGCTGAGTATCGCCACCACCACGCTGGACGCATTCGCGCGCGGCAACTTCGATGTGGCCATGCCGCAGGTGCGCGATGAGCAGGCTTGTGAGGTCTTGCGTGCACTGCGCAAGGTGCAAAGCAGCATTCGCCATGTCAACGACGAGATCAACCGCGTCTCGCAGGAACACGACGCCGGCGAGATCGATGTCCGTATCGACGTGGCACGCTTCGACGGCGACTTCCGCACGATGGGCGAAGGCATCAACCGCATGGTCGCCAACCACATCGCGGTGAAGAAACAGGCCATGGCCTGCGTGGCCGAGTTCGGACGCGGCAACTTCTCCGCCGAGCTGGAGCGCCTGCCGGGCAAGAAGGCCTTCATCAACGAGATCGTCGACCAGATCCGCGGCAACCTCACCGGCATGGTCGCCGAGGTCAACCGCATGGCGAGCGAGCACGATGCCGGCGACATCGACGTGGTCATCGACACGCAACGCTTCACCGGCGATTTCCGCCGCATGGCCGAAGGCATCAATGCGATGGTGGCCAGCCACATCGCAGTCAAGAAGCAGGCCATCGCCTGCGTGGCTGAGTTCGGCCGCGGCAACTTCACCGCGCAGCTGCCGTTGCTGCCGGGCAAGAAGCGCTTCATCAACGACACCCTGGAACAGGTGCGCGGCAGCCTCACCGGCTTGATCCGCGAGATCAACCACATGTCGGCCGAACACGAAGCCGGCGATATCGATGTGGTGATCGACAGCAGCGGCTTCGATGGCGATTTCCGCAGCATGGCCACCGGCATCAACCAGATGGTGGGTGCGCATATCGCGGTGAAGAAACTGGCGATGGGCGTGGTGGCCGAATTCGGTCGCGGCAACTTCGACGCGCCGCTGGCGCAGCTGCCGGGCAAGAAGGCCTTCATCAACGACACCGTGGAGCGCGCGCGCGGCAACCTGCGCAGCATCTCCGAAGTCATCCAGGTGATGGGTGCGATGGCCGACGGCGATCTCACTCACACCGTGGAAGGCCGCTACGAAGGCGCATTCGCCGACATGCAGCGCTACGTCAACACCACCATGAGCCGGCTGACCGAGATCGTCGATGAGGTCAACCGCAACGCCGAGAATCTGGCCAGCGCTTCCGAACAGGTCAGCGCCACTGCGCAGGCGCTTGCACAGGCCGCCAGCGAGCAGGCAGCCGGGGTGGAAGAAACCAGCGCCTCGCTGGAACAGATGACCGCCTCGATCGCACAGAACACCGAGAACGCACGCGTCACCGACAGCATGGCCGCCAAGGCCGCCAGCGAAGCCGCAGACGGCGGCGACACCGTGCGCGCCACGGTGGTGGCGATGAAGGACATTGCCAAGAAGATCGGCATCATCGACGACATCGCCTACCAGACCAACCTGCTTGCGCTCAACGCCGCCATCGAGGCCGCGCGTGCCGGCGAACACGGCAAGGGCTTTGCGGTGGTCGCGGCGGAAGTGCGCAAGCTGGCCGAGCGCAGCCAGATCGCCGCGCAGGAAATCGGCGAGGTGGCCGGTTCCAGCGTGGAACTGGCCGAAAGCGCCGGCCGCGTGCTCGGCGAGATGGTGCCCTCGATCCGCCGCACCTCCGATCTGGTGCAGGAAATCGCCGCTGCCTCCGAAGAACAGACCGCCGGCGTCAGCCAGATCAACACCGCGGTCGGACAGTTGAACCAGACCACGCAATCGGCCGCTGCCAATGCCGAAGAACTGGCGGCAACCTCCGAGGAAATGAGCGCGCAGGCCGAGCAGCTGCAGCAGCTGATGGGCTTCTTCCGGCTCGGCAATGGCGGCCGCGCCGTGGCCTCAAGCAGCAGCAAGCCGGGTCCGCGCCGGATCGCGCCGCACAGCAACAGCACCGCGCTCAGCGCGCCACCGCGGCGCACCAACGTGCGCCAGATCAGCGCAGTGGCTGCCACCGCCGATGCGATCGACGAATCGCAGTTCGCCAGCTTCTGAGGAACCGACGATGCAATCGCACAGCAGCGCAGCCAACACCACCAGTGCGCCGTCCTCGACGGCACCGCAGCAATACCTGACCTTTTTGCTGGGCACGGAGATGTTCGGCCTGGGCATTCTCGGCATCAAGGAAATCATCGAGTACCGCGCGCCCACCGACGTGCCGATGATGCCGCCGGCCCTGAGCGGGGTGATCAACCTGCGCGGCGCGGTGGTGCCGGTGGTGGATCTGCAGCAACGCTTCGGCCGCAGCGCCAGCGCAATCACCAAGCGCAGCTGCATCGTGATCGTGGAGATCGCCCATGGCGGTACGCAGCAGGTGCTCGGCTTGCTGGTGGATGCGGTCAGCGAAGTGCTGGACATCGCGCCCGATGACATCGCCGGCGCGCCCAGCTTCGGCGCCGGCATCGCCCGCGATTTCATCCAGGCCATGGCCAAGATCGGCGAGCGCTTCGTGATCCTGCTCGATGCCGATGCCGTGCTGAGCAACGACACCCTCGCCCAGCTTCCTGTCGCCGAGCTGGCGGCCTGACATGCTCCGCATGCACGCAAGGACTCCCATGCGCCCCACCCTTCTCTCCTGCAGCTGCGCGCTGGACGGCCCGGTGTTGGTCGTCGACGACAGCGTGGTCCAGCGCGAGCATGCGATGGCGCTGTGCCGCCAACTCGGCGCCGTTGCGGTCGACGGCGCGGTGGATGGCCACGCTGCGCTGGCCTGGTTGAGCAGCGCCATCGCGCCATCTCTGCTGCTGATCGATCTGGAAATGCCCGGCATGGATGGCGTGCAGCTGCTCGACGCACTGGCGCGCGGCAAGTACAGCGTGCCGGTGATCGTGGTGTCGCAACGCGGTGGCGCCTTGATCGATGCGGTGATGCAGCTCAGCCGCAGCGCCGGCGTACGCGTGCTCGGCGGCATCGAAAAGCCGATGCATCTGCAGGATCTGGCCACTGTGCTGGAGTGCGAACCCGAGCCCGCGGCTGGCGCAGCGGCGTTTGCACCGGCGGCGATGTCGCCGCTGATGTCCAGCGGTGGCGCGGCCGCGTCGCGCCTGGACCGTGCGATGCGCCGCGGCGAAATTCGTGTGGCCTACCAACCCAAACTCGATCTCAAGGATGGCCGCCTGCGCGGTGTGGAAGCGCTCGCACGTTGGCGCCGCCCGCAAGGCGACATGATCGGGCCGGACCGCTTCATTCCATTGGCCGAACGCGAGGGCTTGATCCATGCGTTGACCCAGCAGGTGATCGACAAGGCGATTGCGCAATTGGTGGACTGGCGTGCAGAAGGATTCCAGCTGACGCTGGCGTTGAACCTCTCGCCCAATCTGCTCAGCGAGCAGGATTTTCTCGAGCAGCTGTGCGCCAAGCTGAGCGATAACGGCCTGAGCCCTGCGGATCTGGTGCTGGAACTCACCGAAAGCGCCATCGTGGAGCCGGCCAATGCCTTGAGCATGCTGGCACGACTGCGTCTGCATGGCTTTGGTCTGTCGATCGACGATTACGGCACCGGTTTCTCCTCGCTGCAGCGCCTGGCCAGCATTCCGTTCACCGAGCTCAAACTGGACCGCAGCTTCGTGCATGCCGCGCATCGCAGCCGCAGCCAGCGCACCGTGCTCGAATCCACCCTGGAACTGGCGCACCGGCTTGAACTCACCGCCGTGGCCGAAGGCGTGGAAACACCCGAGGACTGGCGCCTGCTGCGCGAGCTCGGCTGCGATCTGGCGCAAGGCTATCTGATGGGCTCGCCGATGCCCGGGCCGATGCTGTCGGAATGGTGGCGCGAACACGCCGTGCGCATCGCGCGCCTGAGCGACAGCGCGCTGGCCAGCGATGCGGATGTCGCCTGAGACCATGAGCACCGCCACCGCCATCACCGAACAGGAATTCGGCCGCTTCCAGCGCTTCATCTTCGAAGCGGCTGGCATCAGCATTTCCTCCGGCAAAAAAGCCATGTTGTGCGGCCGCCTGGGCAAGCGCCTGCGCGAACATCAGTTCAGCAACTACACGCAGTACCTGCAGTTGCTGGAAAGCCGCCAGGACCGCGCCGAGATCCAGACCGCGATCGACCTGCTGACCACCAACGAAACCTATTTTTTCCGCGAGCCCAAGCACTTCGAGCTGCTGCGCAAGCTGGCCGGCGACCATCGCGGCGGCCTGCCGTTCCGGTGCTGGAGCGCAGCCAGCTCCAGCGGCGAAGAGGCCTACAGCATGGCGATGGTGCTGGACGACACCTTGCAAGGCCGCCCGTTCGAGGTGGTCGGCAGCGACATCAGCACCCGCGTGCTGGCCAAGGCACGCACCGGGCATTACGCCTTGCAACGCATCGACGGCATTCCGCAGCCCTATCTCAAACGCTATTGTCTGCGTGGCCAGGGCGAATACGACGGTACCTTGCTGGTGGAACGCCGGCTGCGCGATCGGGTGAAGTTCGTGCACGCCAACCTCAATACCGCGTTGCCGGCGCTGGGCAGCTTCGATGCGATCTTCCTGCGCAACGTCATGATCTATTTCAATGGCCAGACCAAGCGCGAGGTGATCCTGCGCGTGCTGTCCAATCTCAAATCGGGCGGGCATTTCTGCATCGGCCATTCGGAAAGCCTGAGCGAACTCGACATCGATCTGGTCCAGGTGGCACCCTCGATTTTCCGCAAGGCCTGAGCCAAGGATCGCCCGTGTCGACAGCCTTCAACCGCCCCGCCGCCAGCCCGGCTGCCAACACCAAGACCATCAAGGCCATGGTCGTCGACGACTCGGCGGTGGTGCGCCAGGTGCTGGTGAGCGTGCTCAACGACGCGGCCGACATCGAGGTCATCTCCACTGCAGCCGACCCGCTGCTGGCGATCGAGAAGATGCGCAAGCAATGGCCGGACGTGATCGTGCTGGATGTGGAAATGCCGCGCATGGACGGCATCACCTTCCTGCGCAAGATCATGAGCGAGCGGCCCACACCGGTGGTGATCTGCTCCACGCTCACCGAAAAAGGCGCGCGCGTCACGATGGATGCGCTGGCCGCCGGCGCGGTGGCGGTGGTGACCAAACCGCGGCTGGGACTCAAGCAATTCCTCACCGACTCGGCTGATGAACTGGTCAATACCGTGCGCAGCGCCGCACGCGCCAACGTCAAACGGCTGGCCGCGCGCGTCACTGCGGTGCCGCTGGAAGCGGAGGTCAAACACACCGCCGATGTGATCCTGCCGGCGCAAAGCGGGCGCGCGCTGGCGCAGACCACCGAGCGCATCGTCGCCATCGGCACCTCCACCGGCGGCACCCAGGCGCTGGAAGAAGTGCTGACCGCGTTGCCGCGCGTGTGCCCCGGCATCGTGATCGTGCAGCACATGCCGGAGAAATTCACTGCTGCTTTTGCTGCACGCCTGAATGGTTTGTGCCAGATCGCAGTGAAAGAGGCTGCCAACAACGATCGGGTGATGCCGGGCCGCGCGTTGATCGCGCCAGGCGGCAAGCATTTGCTGCTGCGACGCAGTGGCGCGCAGTACTTCGTCGAGGTCATGGAAGGCCCGCCGGTCAACCGCCATCGTCCCTCGGTGGATGTGCTGTTCCGCTCGGCCGCACGCGCCGCCGGCAGCAATGCACTGGGCATCATCATGACCGGCATGGGCGACGATGGCGCTGCCGGCCTGCTGGAAATGCGTCAGGCCGGCGCACGCACCGTGGCACAGGACGAGCACACCAGCATCGTGTTCGGCATGCCCAAGGAAGCGATCAAGCGCGGCGGCGCCGACCGCATTCTTCCGCTGGGCGCGATGGCGCGCGAGATCGTAACGCAGCTGCAGTAGCGCGCTGCGCGAAGAGCAGTGCGTTACAGCTGCGACTCCAACGGCAACCAGCCCATCACCGTCGCTGCGCCACGCCGCCACACGCTCGCTGCAGGCTCCTGCGACCACACCTCGGGCGGCTGCGCCGCATCGTCGTGCCAGCGCAGCTCACCCCGGTCCAGGGTCACGCGATAACTCAAGGGCGCACCGATCTTGCGGTTGTACACCTGCTCCAGTTCCGCGCTGACCGCACGGTCGTCGAACAGCAAACCCATCTCGGTATTGAGGTTCATCGAGCGCGGGTCGAGGTTGAACGAGCCGATAAAGCCGCTGCTGTCGTCCACCACAAACGCCTTGGTATGCAGGCTGGCACCGCTGGACCCGAACAGGCTGCCGTCCGGCTTGCCCATCGGCTTGAGCTCGTGCAGACGCACGCCTTGCGTGAGCAAGGGCACGCGGTAATCGGCGTAGCCGCTGTGCACGGCAACGACATCATTGGCAGCCAGGGAGTTGGTCAACACGCTGACGCGCACATTGCGTCGACGCAACCCGCCGATCCAGCGCATGCCCTCTTCACCCGGCACGAAATACGGCGAAATCACTTTCAATTCGCGCTGCGCGTGCGCCATCTCGCCGATCAAGGTCGGCGTCATCCAGTCTGCCTGCGGCGGCGCACCCTCGGCCTTTTCCGGCGGATCGGAGACGATGCGCGCCCGATCCAGCCAATGCACCTTGCGCTCGCCCTGCGTCAACGCCTGCACGCTCGGCGATTGGCGCAGCCGCTCCACGTAGGGATGCGCGCGTGCCGATTCCAGGCCAGCATCCAGACTGCCGCGCAACGCATCCAATGCCTGCGGCTTTGCCGTCACCAGCGCAGCCAGCGGCAGCGCATTGGGGCTGTTCCAGTACGCATCGAACACCTGCTCGGCCTGACCCACTGCCGGCCCCATCACCGCCGCGTCCATGTCCATGAAGTTGGTGTCGCGCGCCGCGTCGAAATACTCATCGCCCACGTTGCGGCCACCCACCACCGCGATGCGGCCATCGGCGATCCAGGCCTTGTTGTGCATGCGCCGATTGATGCTGAACATGCGCAGCACCATCTCCACGCCACGCATCAACGTGCCTTCGCGCGCGCGGGTGGGATTGAACAAGCGGATCTCGATTAGCGGATGACTATCGAGTGCCGCCAGCACCGAATCGCTGCCGTGGATGTTCATGTCGTCCAGCAGCAGGCGCACGCGCACGCCGCGATCGGCCGCGTGCAACAGTTCGTTATGCAACAGGTTGCCGGTGAAATCGGCATGCCAGATGTAGTACTGCAGATCCAGGCTGCGCCCGGCCACGCGCGCGGTGAGAGCGCGTACCGCAAACGCATCGATATTGTCGGGCAGGATCACCATGCCGGTTTGATCGGCATGCGCCTGCTGCAGCGGCGCGACGACTTGATCGATCGGCGTCGCCAATGCGGTGGCTGGCAACGCATGACTCGCCGGGCCACGCTGGCGATCGGCAAAGCGGCCGTAACCGTACAGCGACAGCACGCTACCCAGCACGAGCACCAGCGCCCCGATGCCGATCCATTTGAAGATGTTTCGCTTTGTCACTGCCGGCCCCGTATTGCAGAGCGCGGCAGTCTAGACGCTGCACATGCATGTGGATGTGCAGACGCAAGCGCACAAGCGAGCTCGACAAACCCCGCAAAAACAGCGGGTTTCCGACGAGCGCTGCCGCAACAGTGCTCGTCGGATGCAATCACGCTTACCAGATCGCGACGCGATCCTTGTCCCCACGCACCATCGCATCGCCAGGCTTGCACTGGAATGCCTGCGCAAACGCCGGCATGTTCGACGGCGCACCATTGGCGCGGAAATTGGCCGGCGCATGCGGGTCGGTGTTCAAGCGCACGCGCAATTCGCCATCGGTGAAGTTGCGGCGCCACACCGTGGCCCAGTTCATGAAGAAGCGCTGATCCTGCGTATAGCCATCGATCTGTTTGTTGAGATCCGGCTGCTCCTTCAACGCCATCTGCAAGGCATCGAAGGCCACGGTCAGGCCACCGAGGTCGCCGATGTTTTCGCCCAAGGTCAGCTTGCCTTTGACGTTGACGCCAGGGATCGCCTCGTAGCCATCAAACTGCGCCATCAGCTGATCGGTGCGCTGAGTGAACAGCTTGCGGTCCGCATCGGTCCACCAGATATCGAAGTTGCCCTTGGCATCGAACTGGCTGCCCGAATCGTCGTAGCCATGCATCATCTCGTGCCCGATCACCGCGCCGATGCCGCCATAGTTCAATGCCGGGTCGGCCTTGGGATCGAAGAACGGCGGCTGCAAAATCGCCGCCGGAAACACGATCTCGTTGCGGGTGGCGTTGTAGTACGCGTTCACCGTTTGCGGGGTCATATGCCACTCACGCTTGTCGACCGGCTTGCCGATCTTGTCCAGCATGTAGCGATAGTTGAACGCCTGCGCGGCCTGCATGTTGGCGAGAAATCCATCGCCACGCGTCTCCAGGCCAGACCAATCGCGCCACTGATCCGGGTAGCCGATCTTGGGCGTGAAGCTGGCCCATTTTTCCAGTGCGCGCTGCTTGGTTTCGGCGCTCATCCAGTCGAGTTTTTCCAGCCGCGCCTTGAGCGCAACGGACAGGTTCTGCACCAGCTGCTGCATCTGCTCCTTCGACTCGGCAGAGAACGCAGATTGCACATAGAGCTGGCCCAAGGCCTCGCCCATCGCCTCGTTGACCGCGTTCAAGGTGCGCTTCCAGCGCGGCAGCATGTCTTTTTGACCACGCAGCGTCTTGGCGTAGAAATCGAAGTTGGCCTGCTCGAACGGCTTGGCCAGATACGGCGCTGCCTCATCCACGCTGTGGAAGCGCAGGTACGCCTTCCAGGTCTCCACCGGCGTATCGGCCAGCATCGCATCGAGCTCGGCGAAGTAGCCAGGCTGGCTCAACGAGAACGTGGCGGCCGGCACCTTGAGCTCAGTGAAAAACGCCTGCCAATCGAAGTGCGGTGTCACTGCGTTGGCGCCGGCCACATCGACCGGGTTGTAGCGCTTGGCCGGGTCGCGCAGCTCGATGCGCGACAGCGAGGCGTTGGCCAGGCGCGTTTCGAACGCCATTACCGCCTTGGCCTGGGTGGCCGCCTGCGCTGCCGGAACGCCGGACAATTCCAGCACGCGTGCGATGTAGGCCACGTATTGCTCGCGGATCCTGGACTGCGCCGGATCGGTGTAATAGCCCTTCTCGGGCAGGCCCAAACCGCCCTGCCCCGCGTAGGCGATCATCTGTTCGGAATGCTTGTAATCGGCATTGGCGCCGAACGAGAACATGAAGCCCTGGCCCTGCGCATAGCTGTTGCGCAACCACGCGGCGATGGCCGGCGCATCGCTCAGCGCGTCGATCGCCTTCAGCTGCGGCTGCAGCGGCGTGATGCCGGCCTTGTCGATCGCCGCTTCGTCCGAGCCGGTGCGCCACAGGTCGGCGATCTTGGCATCCACCGAGCCGGCCGACAGATTGCCGCGCGCCAACTGCTCCACCAGTGCGTGCTGGATGGTCAGCGAACGCTCGGCCAGCACTTCGAAACTGCCCCAGCTGGTGCGGTCCGATGGCACCGGGTTGGCCTTGAGCCACTTGGCGTTGACGAATCCGTTGAGGTCCTGGCACGCGTTGATGGCCGGATCCAGATCGTTGATGCCGAACGCCACGATCGGCGCATCGAGCTTGGACACATCCACCCTGGTCGGCGCGGCCTGTGGCGCAGTAAACGCCGGCTTTGCAGCGTCATCGGATTTACCACACGCCGACAGCATCACCGCGATGGCCACCGCAAGCGATAGCGGGGCGAACTTGCTCAACATCATTGAATTCTCCAAGGCACAAGACCGCGTCATGCGCAGTCGAAAAAGTAGGTGATCGTCCGAAAGACAACCACGCAAGTCATTGCAGCGACACCACGACGCCCTGACGTCAGAGATCGCGCTTTGGGGAAAGATCATCTGTGCGCCATCCAACCTGGCGCTCATGAGGTTCTGTCGTCAACTGATCGAACGCTGCCTTCCGGCGCATGACGCGCCATCGAGTGCAGTTACTTGCGTGCGTAAAACGGTGCCATCAACAGGTACACCGGATACGCCAACACCATCAGCACCAACGCGACCTCATGCCCGGACGCTGCGTCCGCCCAGGATTCCATCTGCCGCGACGGCCCAAACAGCCCGAACGCCAGCAGCAACACCCCAACCACGCAGATCAGCAGCGCCACCCCCATCGCCGACCCGGACACACGGCCATTGGCCAGCACGCCGAACGCACCGCTCCCACCGGCCAACAGCAGCCCCAACGTCACCAGATACGCGCGGCAGTAGGTGGCACTCATCTGCTGCGTTTTACGTTTGCCGGACATCATGTCTCCCCTGCAAGAACACACGCATGCGGTGCCTGTTCGATCCACGAACAGGCACCGCTCACGTTTTAGACCCGCACGCGTCATCCGACCGCGCGGTGCGAAACACGCGACGCGCTACGCGCACTGCACGCAGCGCAGCCAGCGAGCGCCGTGCTTACTTCGCCTTGCCCTGATTGGCCACCGCTTCGGCCGCGCGCTTGGCCGCTTCCGGGTCGCCCAGGTAGCGGAAGCTCTGCACCTGCAGCTCGTCGTCCAGCTCGAACAGCAACGGGATGCCGGTCGGGATGTTGAGTTCCAGGATCTGCTCGTTGGAGACGTCATTGAGGTACTTGTACAGCGCGCGCAGCGAGTTGCCGTGCGCGGTCACCAGCACGGTCTGCCCGGCCTTCAACTGCGGGGCGATCGCGTCGTGCCAGTACGGCAGCACGCGCACCAGCGTGGTCGCCAGCGACTCGGTGCCCGGCAATGCATTGCGATCCAGCGTGGCGTAGCGACGGTCGTGGCACGGATGCCCCGGATCGTCGACGTCCATCGCCGGCGGCGGAATGTCGTAGGAACGGCGCCAGATCTTGACCTGTTCCTCGCCGTGCTTGGCGGCGGTTTCGGCCTTGTCCAAGCCCTGCAAGCCGCCGTAATGACGCTCGTTGAGACGCCAGCTCTTGGACACCGGCAGCCAGTCCTGATCGAGTTCCTTCAATGCGCCCTGCAACGTGTGGATGGCGCGCTTGAGCACCGAGGTGTGGGCCACATCGAACTGCAGGCCCTCGTCCTTCATCAGCTTGCCGGCGGTGGCGGCTTCCTGGCGGCCCTGCTCGGTGAGTTCCACATCCACCCAGCCGGTGAAACGGTTGTCCAGATTCCATTGGCTCTGGCCATGGCGCAGCAGTACGAGTTTGCGGGTCACTCAGGTTCTCCGATGGGGGCCGATCAGTCTGCGATTGTAGCGGCAGCCAGCGCATCGCTGGCGTGCACGAGATCGCTACGTGCGGCGCGCGATGCTGTGACCATGCAAGCGACGAACACTCCCGTCTTTGCCGGTTGGGACGGCAGCATCCTCCAGGCAAGACAGTTGCAACAGCAACTGGCACAGCGCGTGGTGTTGCAGGATCAGGTCAGTACGGCACCGCAGGTGCTGGCCGGTTTCGACGTCGGCTTCGAAGACGATGGTCAGACCACGCGCGCCGCAGCGGTGCTGCTGGATGCGCACACCCTGCTGCCGCTGGAAACGCATGTGGCGCGCTTGCCCACCTCGATGCCTTATGTGCCCGGCCTGCTCAGTTTTCGCGAACTGCCTGCGTTGCTGGAGGCACTGGCCTTGCTCTCGCGCACGCCGGATCTGGTCTTTATCGACGGCCAGGGCATCGCGCATCCACGCAAGTTGGGCATCGCCGCGCATTTCGGCGTGGTGACCGGGTTGCCTTGCATCGGTGTGGCCAAGCAGCGCCTGGCCGGCAGCTTTACCGAACCCGGACCCGCGCGTGGCGAGCACAGCCCGATCCTGCTCGGCGGCGCGCAGATCGGCTGGGCGCTGCGCAGCAAGCCGCGCTGCAACCCGCTGATCGTCTCGCCCGGGCATCGCGTCTCCATGCAGGGCGCGCTCGCGTGGACACTGCGCACGCTGCGCGCGTATCGCCTGCCCGAGCCCACGCGTCTGGCCGACCGGCTGGCCTCGCGGCGTGGCGAGGTCATGTCCGACGTGCAAGGTGACCTGCTGGGCTGACCGCCAGCGCCGGCAACAACGCGGAACGTACCGTCTTGTCCAACCACTCGGCCGCCATCGCGCGCGCGTGCGAAGCTTGCGCTCTCTTTCGATCGCCACGAGCCGCCGCCATGACCACGATCATCGCTCCACGCGTCCATGACATCGGCGGGCTGGAAGTGCGCCGCGCCGTGCCCACCCTCCAGGCGCGCAGCATCGGCCCGTTCGTGTTCGTCGACCAGATGGGCCCGGCCGTGCTGGAACCGGATCACGGCATCGACGTGCGCCCGCATCCGCATATCGGCCTGGCCACGGTCACCTTCCTGTGGTCCGGCGAGATCGGCCACCGCGACACGCTCGGCTCCGATCAGGTGATTCGCGCTGGCGACGTCAACTGGATGACCGCCGGCCGCGGCATCGCCCATTCCGAACGCACGCCCGGCCCCGAGCGCGCCCGCGAGCATGCATTGCACGGCATGCAGACCTGGGTCGCCCTGCCGCGCTCGGCCGAAGAAACCGCGCCAGCGTTCTACCACCATGCCGCCGCCAGCTTGCCGCAACAACGCCGCGATGGCGCCTTGCTGCGCGTGATCGCCGGACGTGCCTATGGCGAAGAATCGCCGGTCAAGGTCTTCAGCGATACGCTCAACGTGGCGATCGATCTGGAGGCCGATGCCGAAATCGACCTGGACACCGGCCACCTCGAACGCGCGCTCTACATTCTCGACGGCGATGCGCAACTGGATGGCGCGGATGTTCCTGCCCGCCATCTGATCATTCCCTCGCCCGGCGCGCGCGGACGGCTGCGTGCCAAGACACCGCTCAAGGCGATGCTGCTCGGCGGCGAGCCGTTGGATGGCCCGCGCCACCTGTGGTGGAACTTCGTGTCCAGCTCCAAGGAGCGCATCGAGCAGGCCAAGGACGACTGGCAGGCCGGTCGTTTCGGCAGCATTCCCGGCGACGACAAGGAATTCATTCCATTGCCGGAGACCCCGGCGCCCACGCCGGTCAATTACCCCTGAAGCCAGCGATGCGGGCGCGGCGATACGCCCAAGTCTCGAATCGATCCCGAAGCGCGAGTGCCCCTGCGCACAGCCAATTCCAGCCATGTTTGCGACCACGCTTGAGCTTGCAGACAAAACTGTGGTAGTGATGTCGCTCTAGGTCGGGGGCATGTTGCGTGCGAGGCACAGCCGGGCGGGGAGCGCACGGGCTGTTACGACGACACGCTGGAAGGCATCGCCCCTGTGCAGTCATCCATCGCCGGGGAACACTTGAATGAAGTCTGCATCCTGCCTTGTCGGCTTGAGCTTGCTGTTGGCCGCCGCCACCGCTTACGCACAAACCTCGCCGGTCTGCCCGCCACTGCCGCCGGCCTCCGGCCTGCAATGGAACGAACTCGCAGGCGCCGACTATCTGGTCTGCAAAGCCGTGACGGCCGACGGTCGCCAGGTCGTAGGCGTCATGCTCACCACCCGCGACCCGGCAATGACGCTGGCACGTGACCGACGCGCGGAAAAAGGCCAGATCCAGCAGGAAGACTTTTACTGGTACAAGCTCGATCTGGGCGGCCGTCAGCTGCCGGGCATGGAATCGCGCCGCGTCACCGTGGTCGAGCTGGGCAAGAAGCGCTACGCGCAGCTGTGGATCGACGGCGCCAATACCGAAGAGCTGGCCTTGATGCAGTCGCTGGTGCAGAACATGGATCTGCAGCCGGCCAGCCTGGCGTTGCAGCGCTGACGCACCTCGCTTCGCAGCGCTGCCTCCTCATGCCGCATTGAGGAAGTTGCGGCAGGCCGGTTTGCCCGGCCCCTTGCTGGTCGCTTCTATCGCACCTGCCTGCAAGCGATCTTGCTGGCCTAAGGCGCACTCCGCGCCTGCATCCTTGCGACAGCCGCGCGGCATTTCGGCACGCTTACCTTGCGGCGTCACCTGCTTCGGTCCGCAGCTGCAGTTGGCTGTCGATCAGCACCTGCCCTGTCAGCAGCCGATGGATGGGGCACTTGTCGGCCACTTCCATCAAGCGCGTGCGCTGATCCTCATCCAGCGCACCGTCGAGCACGATCTCACGCGTGATCACCGTGCCCGCAGCGCCGCGCTGGGTGTAATGCAGATGCACGTGCACCGCCGTCAGCGGCCACTGCTTGCGCGCCGCCACCATCGACACCGTGATCGCAGTGCAGGCCCCCAACGCGCCCAACACCTGCGACTCGGGATCCGGCCCGGCGTCGGCGCCGCCGTTGGCCGGCTGGGTGTCGCCGCTCCAGGTATGCCGACCGTCGTGGATGCTAACGGTGTACGGCACTGCGCCGGTGCTGACGCTGACGGGTCTGTCACTCATGACGCTCTCCCACGGGGGCTCGAGCGGGCCGGTTCAAAACCGACCCTCCTGAAAATCGACGAAGGCCTGCATCAATTCCTGCTTGGTATTCATCACGAACGGGCCGTGCCGCATCACCGGCTCGTTGAGCGGGCGGCCCGCGACCAGGATCAGCTGCGCACCCTCGGCACCGGCGTGCAGCGTCAAACGCTCGCCACCGCCCAGCACCGCCAGTTCCTGTGCCGGCAGCGCGCGCGAAGCATCGCCCTCGCCCACCGTCAGCGCACCTTCGAAGGCATACGCAAACGCGTTGTGCCCGCTGGGCAGTACGTAGTCCCAGCTGACGTTCGGCGCGAGTGCGATATCCAGATACAGCGGGTCGGTGGCGGGTTGCACGATCGGCCCGCGCACCTCGCCGACGGTTCCGGCGATCACCTTGACCGTCACACCGGGCGCCGGATGCGCGACCGGAATGCTCTCCGGTGCGTATTCCTGATACTTGGGCTCGGTCATCTTGTCGCGCGCCGGCAGATTTACCCACAGCTGGAAGCCGCGCATGCGCCCGGACTCCTGCTCGGGCATTTCCGAATGGATCAGCCCGCGCCCGGCGGTCATCCACTGCACGCTGCCCGGGGTCAGCAGACCCTCGTTGCCGTGGTTGTCCTTGTGCCGCATGCGGCCGTCGAGCATGTAGGTCACCGTCTCGAAGCCGCGATGCGGGTGGCTGGGGAATCCGGCCAGATAGTCCTCTGCCTTGTCGGTGCCGAACTCGTCCAGCATCAGAAACGGATCCAGGTCCGGCAGCTGTTGGGTGCCGATCACGCGGGTCAGCTTGACCCCGGCTCCGTCGGAGGTGGGCATGCCGCGAATCGTGCGCAGCACTTGGACCGCTGCGGTGGTGGGGGTGGCGCTCATCGAACTCTCCCTGTGCGGATTGAATAGCCTCACATGATGGATGCGCGCGACAGGCGTCCCAACCGCGGCCGGCGCAACCGATCGTTCTATTGCCTGGCTGCCGCGTCCGGCTGCTGCGCCTGGCTACCACGTCGCGGTCGCCCAGTGCAGCCAAGACGCTCTACAACTAAAGTTTTACCCCGGCCCGGAACGGCGCCATTGACCACAGGCAGGCAGGGGGTGACCCTTAAGTGAATCGTTCCTGAGGGGCATGCATGAAAGGGTTCTCGAAGTTGGCCTGGGGCGCGCTGGCGCTGCTGGCCGCATTCTGTCTGGGTACCGTGGCGCTAAGGCGCGGCGAACATATCAACGCGTTGTGGATCGTGGTTGCCGCCGTCTCGATCTATCTGATCGCCTACCGGTTCTACAGTCTGTTCATCGCCGACAAGGTGATGCAGCTGGATATCACCCGCGCCACGCCGGCGGTGAGCAACAACGACGGCCTGGACTACGTGCCCACCAACAAGCATGTGCTGTTCGGCCACCACTTCGCCGCGATTGCCGGCGCCGGGCCCTTGGTCGGCCCGGTGCTTGCCGCACAGATGGGCTACCTGCCCGGGCTGCTGTGGCTGGTGGTCGGCGTGGTGTTTGCCGGCGCGGTGCAGGACTTCGTGGTGCTGTTTCTGTCCAGCCGCCGCAACGGCCGCTCGCTGGGCGATCTGGTGCGCGAGGAAATGGGCCAGGTGCCCGGCACCATCGCCTTGTTCGGCGCCTTCCTGATCATGATCATCATCCTGGCGGTGCTGGCGATGGTGGTGGTCAAGGCGCTGGCGGAAAGCCCGTGGGGCATGTTCACGGTGATCGCCACGATGCCGATCGCGCTGATGATGGGCGTGTACATGCGCTACATCCGGGTCGGCAAGATCGGCGAGATTTCGGTGGTCGGGCTGATCCTGTTGCTGGGCGCGATCTGGCTGGGCGGCAAGGTTGCCGCCGACCCGAGCTGGGGCCCGGCCTTCACCTTCACCGCCAAGCAGATCACCTGGATGTTGATCGGCTATGGCTTCGTCGCCTCGGTACTGCCGGTGTGGCTGCTGCTGGCCCCGCGCGATTATCTGTCCACCTTCCTCAAGATCGGCACGATCCTGGCGCTGGCGATCGGCATCCTGGTCGTGATGCCGGATCTGAAAATGCCGGCACTGACCCAGTTCGCCTCCACCGGCGACGGCCCGGTGTGGAAGGGCGGCATCTTCCCGTTCCTGTTCATCACGATTGCGTGTGGCGCAGTCTCCGGCTTCCACGCGTTGATCGCCTCGGGCACCACGCCCAAGCTGCTCGCCAACGAAGGTCATATGCGCTACATCGGCTACGGCGGCATGCTGATGGAATCGTTCGTGGCGGTGATGGCGCTGGTGGCCGCATCGATCATCGAGCCGGGCATCTACTTCGCGATGAACAGCCCTGCTTCGCTGGTCGGCAGCGACACCGTGGCGGTGGCCGCAAAAGTCTCCGAGTGGGGCTTTGCGATCACCCCCGAGATTTTGGAAGCCACCGCAAAAGACATCGGCGAGCACAGCATCCTGGCGCGCGCCGGCGGTGCGCCCACACTGGCCGTGGGGATCGCGCAGATCCTGCACCAGCTGCTGCCTGGCGAAGACACCATGGCATTCTGGTACCACTTCGCCATCCTGTTCGAAGCGCTGTTCATCCTCACTGCGGTGGATGCGGGTACGCGCGCGGGCCGCTTCATGCTGCAGGACCTGCTGGGCAACTTCATCCCGGCATTGAAAAAGACCGAGTCGTGGACCGCCAACATCATCGCCACCGCCGGTTGCGTGGCGCTGTGGGGGTATCTGCTCTACACCGGCGTGATCGATCCGTTCGGCGGCATCCAGACCTTGTGGCCGTTGTTCGGCATCTCCAACCAGATGCTGGCCGGGATCGCGCTGATGCTGGGCACGGTAGTGCTGTTCAAGATGAAGCGCGACCGCTACGCCTGGGTCACCATCGTGCCGGCGCTGTGGCTGCTGATCTGCACCACGTATGCAGGGCTGATCAAGATCTTCGACAGCAACCCGGCGCAGGGTTTCCTGGCGCAGGCGCACAAGTACCAGGACGCGATCGCCAGCAACACCATCACCGCGCCGGCCAAGACGGTGGCGCAGATGCAGCAGATCGTCACCAACGCCTACGTCAACACGGGGCTGACGGTGCTGTTCCTGTTCGTGGTGGGCTCGATCCTGATCTACGCGGTCAAGACCATCGTGATTGCGCGCCGCAATCCGCAGCGTAGCGACCGCGAAACCCCATACGTGGCCTTGCAGCCACACCAGATGGCGGACCTGTAATGGGCACCCAACTCGTACTTGCCAGCCAATACCAGGTCCACCGCCGCATCTGGCGACGCCTGATCCAGACCGCACGCCTGTGCTGCGGCATTCCCGATTACGACAACTACGTGCGCCACATGCTGGAAAAACATCCCGACAAACCGGTGATGGACTACCCGGCCTTCTTCCGCGAGCGCCAGGACGCGCGGTACGGCGGCAAGAGCGGGTTTCGTTGCTGTTGATCGGTGATCAGTTGATCAAGAAGTAGAAACGCAACAGGGCGCGATGCGAATCGCGCCCTGTTGCGTTGATGGCAATGCGTTGGTTGCAGAGCGGCTGACCTGCGGGTTGGCTGCAGGCCTTGCTCGCCCACCATCGCGGGACACGCCGCAAGGTAGAGCGGCTGATCTGCGGTTTGGCTGCAAGGCCCTTGCCCGCCCACCATCGCGGGACACGCCGCAAGTACGTCCGTGTAGGCTCTTACGCGGCATCCATGCCGCGTAAGGTCCCGCGACGGTGGACGGGCAAGGACCAATCGAGAGTGTCGGTGTGCATGGTTGCAAGCAGTGCAATACGCGCGTTTTTTTGGATGACGGCGCGAATGTCGGCGCGTCCGATCAGCGTCGCAACACGAACGAATAATAGGCTGGCTTTCAACGAACGACCTACGAACGTTCTGGTGCGGTGCCCTCACCGATTGCGGGACCATGTGGCGGCATGGATGCCGCCACTGAGCCTCCAGGGACGGATTCACGGCGTGTCCCGCAAGCGGTGAGGGCACCGCGCACTCGACTAACTAGGCTTTTGATCTAAGCATTTGACTGCAGCCAAACGACGCGACGACTCGACCTCCTCAACCAGCGCGCTTTTGCGCGAGCCGCTCGAACATCGCGGGTAAATCGCGCATATCGTCGAACACCTCCAGCACGCCGATCCGTCGCAGGGTGTCGCCGTGCCCTTGGGGAATATGGCTGGCACCAGTAAAGCCCAGTACCTGCATGCCCGCCGCCAATGCGGCGGTTGCGCCGGTGGGGCTGTCTTCGATCACCAAGCAACGCTGCGGCGCCACGCCCAGTGTGCGGGCGGCCAGCAGATAGACATCCGGCGCCGGCTTGGGCCGCTCCACCATATCGGCACTGAAGATATTGCCCGCCGCGCGTGCGGTGAGCCCGACGCGTTCGACCGAGGCGACCACATTGTGACGGCGGCTGTTGGAGGCTACCGCCAGCGGCAACGGAATCTGTTCCAGCGCGGCGCGCGCGCCTGCAATCGGCTGCACCTGCGCCTTGATCAAGGCTTCGCTGCGCGCCTGAATCTGTGCCAGCAACGTCTCTGGCAACTGCACCGAGAAATGCTCCTGCACCCGCAGCAACACCTCATGCGTGGTCTGCCCGAACGTGGTCCCCAGCAAATGCTCCAATGCCTCGGCCGGCACGAATGTAGCCAGTGCCTCACGCATCACTTGGTCGGCCAGTATCTCGCTGTCGACAAGCACACCATCGCAATCGCTGATCAGTAAGTCGTAGACCATTGCACCCATCTGCTCGCAAAGCGCCATTATGCCGGCCGGGTTGTGACCGTTGGCTGTGGCCGGTTGCACGCGTGCGCAATGCCCGTCGTGTTGCACAGACCAACGAACGGCGGCAAGCGGACTGAACAAGTGAAATCCGCAGCGCCGGCGCATGTCACACAATCTTACCGCGCGTCGTTCGGGCAGCTGGTAGGATCGGCCCCGCTGCGGAAGGACTTCATGCAGCGTCATCAGGAATGCGATCAGGAGAAGGAGATTTCGATGCAACCGCGATTCCCTGCCCTGCTCGTTCTTGCGACCTCGTTTCTCGCGGTCTCATGCACCGCCTCGCCCGGTGCCAAGGAGCAAACCACCATGTCAGCTACGCTGCAGGACCATACCGTCGCGTTCCGCGACCCCAGTCTGACCGACATCGCCAAGGCCATTGCGCACGGCGACGTCGCCCGAATTAGTGCACTTGCCCCCACTGTCGATCTCGCCGCACACGGCGATCAGAACGTCACCTTGCTGGAGTGGGCGATCTGGAACGAACAACCACGCGCACTGGCCGCATTGCTCGACGCCGGCGCAGATCCCTCATTGCCTGGCATGGACCAGGAAACTGTCGTGCACATGGCCGCGATGGCGCAGGACCCGGAGTATCTGAAGGTGCTGCTGCAGCACAAGGCGCCGATCGATGTAGTCAGCGTGCGTGCCGGCTGGACGCCGTTGTTCCGCGCCGTGCAGAGCAAGCGCGATGCGCAGATCGGCCTGTTGATCGAGGCGGGCGCCGATGTGCAGCGTGTCGACCACACCGGCAACAGCGTGCTGCATCTGGCCGCACAGAGCGGCGCGGCAAGTCCTGCAGTGCTGCAGTTGCTCAACGCCGGTGTGGACCCCACGCTGCGCAACGCGCAGCAGAAAACCTTCCAGGCGTATTTCTTCACCACCCCGGATCGCCTGCTCAATGCCGCCGGCCAGCAGGTCAGGTCGGACGTACGCGCATGGTTGAGCGCGCACAACATTCCAGTGGAAAGCAGCCGCTAAAGCGGGCTTTTCGCACGACGAACGCAAGGAGCCGCGCATGAGCCCGTCAAATCCCACTGATTCCTCCACTCCGTTCGCAGAGTCGATCCGCGGACAACAGCCACGCCCGGAAGACCAACAGTTTCCGGCAGTGCTGCAAGACCTCTACGCGACTGCCTCGCAGCGACGCGAAGGCAGCGCTGAAACTTTTACGCCCCTGCCCAATGGCTGGACGCGCATGGACGACAGCACGCTGCAACGGGCAGGTATCGACCCCAGTTTGCTGCACGATGCTAAAAGCGGTTTCGATGCCGCGTTCTACCGCAACGATCAAGGCAACGTGGTGCTCGGCTTTTGCGGCACCGACGAAGGCAAGGACTGGAAGCACAACATCGGCCAGGGCCTGGGCTTCGACGATGCGCAGTACGCCTCCGCAATTCAACTGGGCAGCCAGGCCAGGCAGGCATTTGGCGACCAGGTGGTGATCACCGGTCACTCGCTTGGCGGCGGTCTGGCGGCGGCATCGGCGATGGTCAACGACATCCCCGCCGTGACCTACAACGCCGCAGGCGTCAACGACCGCACGCTGGAACGGCAAGGTCTGGATGCATCGGCGGCCAAGGAGTACGCCAGTAGCGAATTGATCCGCGGCTATCACGTCAAGAACGAGATTCTCACCCATCTGCAGGAAGACAGCATCCCGTTGAAGTGGGCGATGCCCAATGCGGCCGGCCATCAGATCGAGCTTCCGGAGCCGGACCCGTTGTCGTTCGGGCGACGCCTGGTGCCAGGCATGATGTTGATGCACCGCATGGACCTGCACGGCATGGACTCGGTGATCAAGGCGCAGGACATGCAGTCGCCGAGGCAGGCGCAGGGCACGACCCTGCACACCGGCAGCCAGCTGTTCAACGACGCAGTGGTGCAGCTGGACAGCCAGCGCGAGCGCCTGGGGCTGCGCGACGACACCGCGTTTCTCAACACGGCCGCCAGCGTGGCCGCGCGCGCAAGCAGCGACGGCTTGCAACGAATCGATCACCTGGTCCCCAGCCGCGAAGGCGACAGCCTGTTCGCTGTGCAAGGCCGCATGGACGACCCGACCCATCTGCGCAGCCAGGTGCAGACTGCGGCGGCGGCCAACGAACCGGCGCAAGGCAATGTCGGCCAGCTGCAGCAACACAACCAACAGCAGGCGCAATTTCAATCGCAGCCGCCTTCCCAGCAGCAGGAAGAGCATCGCCGCCTGATCCAGTAGCCGTCGTTGCCCGTCTCCGGGTACTGGCGCGCGCCAGTACCCGGATCAGCCCGCGCCCGCCATCGCGCGCAAGGTAATCCCAACCAGATAGGCCAGATAGGTGCCGGTGGCGTAGCCCATCGTGCCCAGTAGCACGCCGACCGGCGCCAGGGCCGGGTGGAAGGCCGCAGCGACCACCGGCGCCGACGCCGGGCCACCGATGTTGGATTGCGAGCCGATTGCGAAATAGAAGAACGGCACCCGCAGCAACCGGCCCAGACCCCACAGCAGCGCAATATGCACGGCGATCCAGATCAGCCCGAGCAGGAACAGCCATGGCCGGTCCAGCAGCGCCAGCAGATCCATCTGCATGCCGATGCAGGCGATCAGGAAGTACAGCAACAGCGTGCCGATTTTGGAGGCGCCGGCACCCTCCAGCGTACGGGCGCGGGTGAAGCTCAGCAGCAAGCCCAGGCTGGTCGCCAACACCACCACCCAGACGAACGGGGTGTCCAGACTGAACTGGCTGGCCCAGCTCAGGTTGGCCTTGCACCATGCCGCGAGCGGATTGGCCAACGCATGCGCCAGGCCGACGCCGCCGAACGCCACCGCCACGATCACCATCAAATCGGCCAACGTGGGAATGCGCGCGTGTTCGGCCTGGAAGCGCGCCATGCGCTCCTGCAAGGCATCCAGTGCCCGGGTATCGGCGCCGCTACGCGCATCGATGTTGCGCGCCCGCCCGGCCAGGAAGATCAGCACCGCCATCCACACATAACCGACACCGACATCGACCACCGCAAACTGGCCGAAGGTGGTGGCATCCACATCGAAGACTTCGCGCATTGCCAGCATGTTGGCGCCGCCGCCGATCCAGCTGCCGGCCAGCGCGGCCATGCCGGCCCAGGTATCGCCCGCCACGGTAGCCGGATGCAGCCAGCGCATCACCCAGAACGCGACCACCGCACCCAGCATGATGCTCAGCGACGCGCCCAGGTACATGGCGACCAGCTTGGGCCCCAGCCCCAGGATTGCGCGCAGGTCGATACTCAGCGTCAATAAGATCAGCGCCGCCGGCAGCAGCACGTCACGGGCGATCGGGTTGTACAGACGGGTGTTGGCACCGTCGATCAGGCCGACGGTGTTGTAGATGCCCGGCAGCAGATAGCACAGCAACAAGGCCGGCACCACGGCATAGAAACTCCGCCACGGGCCGCGCTCGCGCGAGGAGGTCCAGAACACAGCCCCCAAGGTGGCGGCGATCAAGCCGAAGACGACGATATCGTTTTGGATCAGCGCAGCACCGGCGACATTCACTACGGGCGGACATCCAGAAAGTGGCCGCCAATGCGCGGATCGACCAACAGTGGCCAATGGCGTGAATCTAGCCGACCCGGGCCTCTACGCACACCCTGGTATCGATGTTGACATCAGCATCGTCACTACGAGCTTGCCGCAGAGATGATTCGTGGGCTGTGCGGGAAAGCCAATCGCCGATGTCGCAGATGTAAAGCGAACAGAGGTCGTTCTAGATGTTTGTCAGACGCGCTCAGCCATACCGCCGCACCACGCGTTCGCCCTCGGCGGTCTTCAACACCACGCCGCTGGGCTGGCCAGTTGTCAGGCAATGCAGCCTGGCCATCACTTCGGCGTTTTCCAACGCGCCCTGCTCGCGCAGATAACGCAGCGGCGACCACTGCGGCCGGGTGACCCACCAGCCGCCCTGCTCGGGATGGATGCGTACAACGTAGCGGGACTCGTCCATCAGGCCTCCGGCCGGTGCGTGCAGCGATCGAACGATGGTGCGTAACGCGTGCGGGCTATCGCAGCGCGCTGCGCGTGGGAACGCGTTCTCCCATCAGCATGCCGACGTGCCCTTACTCAAGGGGCCGCGGGAGAGTGGCCAAGGGCCCCGCGTCCGGCATAGCCAGAATGTTCTTTCGATTATGGGAATACCGTCGGGTGGACACTGGCAGTTCGGTAGGAAAATTCTTACATGACACCAGTCAGGCGCAGCGCTACAGTCGATCCCGAGCGGCGAACAGACGTCGCGAGCGGCCGTCAGATGGCGCGGACGGTGGCAGCGGGGAGGTCAATCGCGCTTGGGAAGTGCCTCGGGGGAGGAATTGCATGCATCTGCTCAGGAAGTTCCAGTTTCCGGTCAAGTCCGCGCTGGTGGTGGGCTATGTGCTGGTGATCCGGGAAGCGATCGTCTTGTGGTCCTGAGGACGTCAGGCCTCTGACGCTCAGGCTGCCGCATCGCGCGGACCGAGACCCGTCATGGCGTCTCAGTCCGCGTCCACCCAGCCACGCTGTTGTGCGGCTGCCAGGTCGGCTGGCGTGTCCACGTCCAGGGCGAGTGCCGGTGCGCTCACGCAGCCCAGCGTCTGCACGTCCAGGCTGGCGAACAGGCCGCGCAGGCCACTGTCGGCCTGCAACGGCACATCTGCCCACGCGGCATGCGTCACCACTGCGGGGATGCCACGTACCCCGGCGTAGCCGCTGGTGGCGCAGCCCGAGGCTGCATGACCGGCCTCTTCGAGTAGCGCACGCAGATGCGGTGCGTCCAGCGCGGGTTGGTCGCAGCCCAGGATCAGACTGCGCCGCAGCGTTGTGTCGTCCTGCACGTAGTGCCGTAGCGCGGCCAGGCTGGAGCCCATGCCTGCAGACCAGTCGCCGTGCCGCAGCACTTCCACCTCCAGACCTTGCAGAACATCGGTCAGTGCATCGGCCTCTGCGCCCAGCACCACCACACAACGGCGCGGCGACGTCTGCAGCGCAAGACGCGCGAAGCGACGCAACAGTGGCTCGCCATCGCGCATCAGCAATTGTTTTGCCCGGCCCAGACGACGGCCGGCGCCTGCGGCGAGTATCAGTGCAGCATGATCGCTGCTCATGCGCTCGATGCCGCAGTGCGTGGCGAAGAACCTCGCGGTATCGGCTGTGAATCGCGTCGTGGACGGCTTATCTGCCCATCGCAAATGGGAGCCCTGCTTGCACGCGACGGACCTTGGTCAGCGTCGCGAGATGCGTCGTCATCGTGATCAGAAAATACGGTCATGGCGACGTCGCGCATAGTGGAGATGCGCTCAGCGTAGAGATCTGACTGTGCGTGCGGGGTGACTACGTGGCGCGTGTCTGCGGCACTTGTTGGCAAGGATCCGCGCGCCGGGAGCGACGCCGCCAAATCAACCAATGCCAAATAATACATATTAGAAATAATTCAAATTAAAGCAGCCCCGTGCCTGACTAACACTCGGTGCTTCTGCTTTTTCAAGCAACCGTCAATGTTGAGCATCCGTGCACTGATCTAGCGCAGCGGCCTGTCGCCTTACGCGCTTCGCGCTGCAATACCACCAGCCAACCCACCACTTCCCACCGCAGCATCCTGCAGATCGGCGACCGCCTGCGTGGCCTCGGCGATGATGCCGAGCGCGATGGTGTGCGGCGACGAGCGCCCCATGCGCCAGCCGGCAGGCAGTCGTAACCGGGCCAACGCTGCATCGTCGTGGCCGAGCGCACGCAGTGCCTGCAGACGCGCTTCGCGTTTGTGCCGGCTACCCAGAATGCCGATACAGGCAACATTGGATGCGAGCCCACGATGCGCGACCTGCAGATCGATATCGCTGTCGTGGGCCAGGCTGTACAACGCGCTGTCTGCATCCAGCACCAGATCCTGCAACGCCTCGCTCAACGCGCGGCGATCGTAGTGTTCCGGGGCCAGGCCAGGCGGTGGTTCGCTGGGACCATGCGGTCGCAGCACGCGCAGCTCGATGCCCATCTGGCTGGCCAGGGTCACCAACACCAGCAGCGCAGGATCGGCGCCGACCAATATCAATCGCAATGGCGGCCGATGCGTGCGCAGAAATTCGCTGGCGCGTACATCCTGCGTATTCGCCGGGTAACGCACTGCGCCGGACTCTCGATCCAGCGCGACGTGGAACGCGCGGCGATGCTGACGCGCATTGCGCCAGCGCGCCAGATGCTCGCCCAGATCCGGTACCGTCCAGACCAGCACACCGATGCGTCCGCCACAGCTGAGCTGGATGTCGAGCACCTCGCTGCCCTCGCCATAATCGAGCCAACGCGGCTGGCCGTCGCGCAGTGCCGCGATGGCTTCGTGCGCCACCGCCGCTTCCACGCACCCGCCGGAGACGTAACCGGCCACCCGGCCGTCTGCGGTGATCGCCATCTCGCTGCCCAACGGGCGCGGCGACGAGCCTTGCACGTCGATCAGCGTGGCGATCGCCACCCGCTGCCCTGCCCGATGCCAGGCGGTGAGCGTCGGCAGCAAATCGTCGTGCAACGCATAGCTCGGCCATGCCGGCCACGCCGGCTCGGCCGGCGGCGCATGCGCGACCGGGGCCACCAATGCACTCACGCGCGCAGCAACTCGGGCATGTGCGGCAGCAGCTTGTCGAGCGTGACCGGATAATCGCGCACGCGCACGCCGGTGGCGTTGTAGACCGCATTGGCGATGGCCGCAGCGACGCCACAGATGCCCAACTCGCCCACGCCCTTGGCCTTCATCGGCGAGGACATCGGGTCGCTTTCTTCGAGAAAGATCACTTCCTGATGCGGGATGTCCGCATGCACCGGCACTTCATAACCCGCCAGGTCGTGATTGACGAAAAAGCCCAGTCGCTTGTCGACCGCCAGCTCTTCCATCAAGGCGGCGCCTGCGCCCATGGTCATGCCGCCAATCACCTGGCTGCGCGCCGATTTGGGGTTAAGGATGCGTCCGGCGGCGCACACCGCGAGCATGCGCCGGATGCGTACCTCTGCAGTGGCGATATCCACGCCGACTTCGACAAAGTGCGCGCCGAACGTGGAGAGCTGATGCGTCTTGGACAAATCACCGAACTCGATCTTGTCTTCCACCACCAACGCACCGTTGGCCGCCGCATCACCCAGCGCGATGCGCTTGCCGCCTGCGCGTACATGGCTGTCGGCGAATTCGGCCTTGGCCGGGTCCAGACCGAGTTGCTTGGCAACGGCTTCGCGCAGCTTCACCGACGCTGCATACACGCCGGCCGTCGAGCTGTTGGCGCCCCACTGACCGCCGGAGCCGGCCGATGCCGGGAAGCTGGAATCGCCCAGTCGCACGTCCACCCAATCCAGCGGCACGCCCATCATTTCCGCAGCGGTCTGCGCAATGATGGTGTAGGAGCCGGTGCCGATATCGGTCATGTCGGTTTCCACCACCACGCGCCCGCCCTGCTCCAGACGCATGCGCGCCCCGGAGGTCATCGCCGGTGAATTACGGAATGCGGCTGCCACCCCCATGCCAACCAACCAGCGACCATCACGGGTGCTGGCCGGCTTGGCCTTGCGCTTGGACCACTCGAACCGCTTGGCGCCGTCTTCCAGACACTTGACCAACTGCCGCTGCGAGAACGGACGCTGCGGGTTTTCCGGATCCACCTGGGTGTCGTTGACGATGCGGAACGTGACCGGATCCATGTCGAGCTTTTCGGCCATTTCGTCCATGGCCACTTCCAGCGCCATCAAGCCCGGTGCTTCGCCGGGCGCACGCATGGCGTTGCCTTCCGGCAGATCCAGCACGGCCAGACGCGTGGCGATCAGGCGATTGGCACCGGCATACAGCAACTGCGTCTGCGCAGCGGCGTTCTCGGCACCGCCCTCAGGCAAATCGCCGGACCAGGTTTCATGCGCAATCGCAGTGATCTTGCCATCGCGCTGCGCACCGATACGGATGTGCTGCAGGGTGGCCGGGCGATGCGTGGTGTTGTTGAAGATCAGCGGCCGCGGCAACATCACCTTGACCGGGCGCCCCACCTGGCGTGCAGCCAACGAGGCCAGCACCGCATCGGCGCGCAGGAATAATTTTCCACCGAAGCCACCACCGATATACGGCGACATCAGGCGCACGTTTTCGCGCGGAATATTCAGCGTTTTCGCCAGATCGCCGGCGCTCCAGTTGATCATCTGATTGGAGGTCCAGACGCTGAGCTTGTCGCCTTCCCACTGTGCGATCGATGCATGCGGCTCCATCATCGCGTGCGAATGGTCGGGCGTGGTGTATTCGGCATCCAGCTGCACCGGTGCGGCTGCGAAGGCGCCGGCGAAGTTACCGACTGCACTATTCGGCGCGCCGCCTTCCTTGGTGACCTTGGCGCCATCGCGTGCTTTTTCCAGATCGTAGGCGCCAACATGGCGACCGTAGTCGACCTTGATCAGCTGGCCTGCGGCACGCGCCTGTTCGAAAGTCTCGGCAACCACCACGGCGATAGCCTGGTGGTAGTGCTGAATCTCCGGCCCGCCCAGCAACTTGGCCGTGTTGTATTTGCCTTTGTCCAGCTTGCCGGCGTTCTGCGCAGTGACGATGCCCAGCACGCCGGGTGCATTGCGTGCAGCGCTCAGATCGATGCTGCGGATGGTGCCTTTGGAGATGCCTGCACCGATGACATGGCCGTAGGCCGCGCGAGCAGGCAGGTCGTGGTGTTCGTACGCATACGGCGCCTGGCCGGTGGTCTTGAGCGGACCATCGATGCGATCGACAGGCTTGCCGACAACCTTGAGTTGATCGATGGGATTGGTACCGGCGGGAGTGTCGAATTTCATATCAGGCCCTCGTGTCGGCCAGGATCGCGGTCAAGGTGCGCTCCACCAGCGGCAGCTTGAATGCATTGTGTTCGGTCGGCTGTGCGCCATCGAGCAGCACAGAGGCGATGGCACGCGCACCTTGGCGCGACTGCGCTTCGGCGGCTTCGCTGCGCCAGGGTTTATGCGCAACGCCACCCACACCCACACGTGCGCTGCCGTCGCGCTGCACGACTGCTGCAACCGACACCAATGCAAACGCATACGACGCGCGGTCGCGCACCTTGCGATAGACATGCGTCCCGCCAATCGGCTTGGGCAAGCTCACCGCGGTGATCAGCTCGCCGCGTTCCAGTACGGTTTCCAGATGCGGTGTCTTGCCGGGCGCGCGATAGAACTCGGACAACGGCACCGCACGCGTCTGCCCATCGGGGCGTACTGTTTCCACCACCGCATCCAGCACGCGCATCGCAATCGCCATGTCGCTTGGATGGGTGGCGATGCAGTCTTCGCTGACACCGATCACTGCAAGCTGACGGTTGAAACCGCCGATCGCCGCGCAGCCGCTGCCAGGCAGGCGCTTGTTGCACGGCTGATTGGTGTCGTAAAAATACGGGCAACGCGTACGCTGCAGCAGATTGCCGGCAGTGGTCGCACGGTTGCGCAACTGCCCCGAAGCGCCTGCCAGCAAGGCACGCGACAACAGCGCGTAATCGCGGCGCACGCGCGCATCTGCGGCCAGATCGGTATTGCGTACCAATGCGCCGATCCGCAGGCCACCCTCCGGCGTAGCGTCGATCGTGTCCAGGCTCAGGCCATTGACATCGATCAGGTGCGAGGGGGTTTCGATCTGCAGCTTCATCAGATCCAGCAGGTTCGTACCGCCTGCGATGAACTTGGCGCCCGGCTGACGCGCAGCCTTGGCTGCTGCATCGGCTGGCGAAGTGGCGCGCTCGTAGCTAAAGGCCTTCATGCGCGGTCTCCGGCAACATCGTTGATCGCGTCGATAATGTTGGAATAGGCACCACAGCGGCAGATATTGCCGCTCATGCGTTCCTGCAGTTCGGGAGTGGTGAGCCTGGTCTTGCCGGTGAGATCTTCAGTGACGTGGCTGGGAATGCCGCGCTTGACTTCGTCCAGCACCGCCATCGCCGAACAGATCTGGCCCGGCGTGCAGTAGCCGCACTGGTAGCCATCGTGTTTGACGAACGCGGCCTGCATCGGATGCAGCTTGCCGGGCGTTCCCAACCCTTCGATGGTGGTGATCTTGCCGCCCTGATGCATGACGGCCAGCGACAGGCAGGAGTTCATGCGCTGCCCATCGACGATGACCGTACACGCACCGCATTGGCCGTGGTCGCAGCCCTTCTTGGTGCCGGTCAGGTGCAAGTGCTCGCGCAAGGCATCCAGCAACGTGGTGCGATTATCCAACGTCAATGTCACCGGCTTGCCGTTGACCTCGAACGCAACCTGGCTCGACGCATTGGCCGGTTCGACCGCTTGACGCTGCGACATCGCATTGGCGGCAGTCGCCGCCATCGACTGGGTTGCGGCAACGCTGGCTGCCGACGCCGTGCCAGCGATCAGTACCTCGCGACGGGTCATCTTGATGTCTCTCATGGCTGGCATCTCCAACAATGCTGGCTTATTCAGTTCTTAAATAATGTGAAGCGTGGCCGGTCACAAGCGCGTGAGCATGCGGCGAGTGTGTGCAGGTGCGAATCGGCGGTGTGCTCCGATTCTAGAGCCGCTCCAGCCACGCATTGGCGGCATGGACTGCATGCGCCTATGAAGCGCGCTCATCATTTTTGGAATGCGGTGCGCGTCGGTCGAGGCGCACGAGCAGCGTGTGTGTGCGTATGTGTGCACAGCGTGTCGCAGCTTCTGCAGTGATCCGACATCTTTCTGTGCGCTGACAAGGATGACCTCATCCCTGTCAGCTGTGTGGCTGCGACGACCAGAGCATCTACGCAGCACACGCGTTTTCGTGTCTACGCTTCACCCTGATCGCCTGGCGCATTCGGGTGCACTGCGTTGGGAACATCCGGATGCGAACTATCGACCTGTAGCGGCTACCGACACGTAGCGAGCAGTCGTCAGTCGGGCGTTGACAGCGTGGAGGACACGGAGTGTCCGAGTAGTACACGCCGATTCCGCGCAGCGCCCGCGCCCGCCTGGCGGTGAGCGCAGTAGTTCGCAAGCCGCTCCTAGAACTCCAGCACGATCTTGCCCAGATGGCCGCCCGCCTGCTGCAACGCGAAGGCGTCGGCGAGATCCTCGAGCGCGAAGGCGCGATCGATCACCGGCCGCAGCGGCAAGGCGTCCAGCGCACGCACCAGTTGCTGCTGATGCGTGCGGCTGCCGACCACTAGCCCTTGCAGGCGCTGCTGTTGGCCCATCATTTCTGCAGTCGGCACCGGACCGGCGGCACCGGTCAACACGCCGATCAAGGCGATATGCCCGCCCACCCGCCCGGCGCGGATCGATTGCGCCAACGTGCCCGGCCCACCGACCTCGACCACGTGGTCCACGCCGCGTCCGTTGGTGATCTCCAGCACCTGCGCCGACCACTCGGCGTGCTGCAGATAGTTGATGACGTGGTCTGCGCCCAACGCACGCGCCTTGTCCAGTTTTTCGTCAGACGACGATGTCGCAATGACGGTGGCGCCCATCGCCTTGGCGAACTGCAATGCAAAGATCGACACACCGCCGGTTCCGAGCACCAGCACGCTATCGCCGGCCTTGAGTCCGCCATTGACCACCAGCGCGCGCCATGCCGTGACGCCAGCCGTGGTCAAGGTGGCCGCCTCGGCATGGCTGTAGCCGTTTGGGGCGTGCGTGAACGCATGCGCGGCGGCCACGACCGCAGAGCGCGCATACCCGTCCACGCCATCGCCGGGCGTGGTGGCAAAGCCCGCTTGCAACGGCTCGCCATCCAGCCACTCGGGGAAGAAGGTGGATACTACACGGTCGCCGACGGCGAATTCATCCACCTCAGGCCCGACGGCATCGACCACGCCAGCACCATCGGACATTGGGATGCGGCCGTCAGCGGTCGGCATCTGCCCCGACACCACGCCCAAGTCATGGAAATTCAGCGAGCTTGCGTGAAGGTGCACTCTGATCTGACCGCGTGCCGGCTGCCCGGGGTCGGGCAGCGCAACGGCATGTAATGCATTCAAACCTGCAGGATGAGCTAAACGAATGGCGCGCATGCGGCGCTCCTTGCTGTGATCGACGCTCGGGATAACACGCCGGGCGTTAGCCGCACGCAGTCGAGCTGGCTTTTGGCTCTGCTGTCCATTGTCGTGTTTTGTCGCAGCGTCGAGCGCGGTGGCAGCAGCCAGGCTGGACAGGGGGCGCCGTCGCACGCCAGTGCGTTTCCTCGCGGCGCATGAGGCATCAATCACAGATCGGCACGGCGTCATGGGGTGCAAGCAATTCCACGCGACGCCAACCGCTAGGCTGGCACAGCAGTTGCACTCTGCCCTGCTATCCAGACAGGTAACTTCCGTGACATCGACCAGCAAGCGGCGGCGGCAACGTGCACAACGCATTGCGTTGCACTTTGTGCTGAGCATTTCGTGCCTGCTGCTGCTTGGTTCGGAGTACTGGTCCATCCATGAAGAGCGTGCGAGCGCGCTGCGCGCCGCCGAAGCGCAATCGTTGAATCTTGCAAATTCGCTGGCGCAGCATGCCAGCGACACCCTGACGATCGCCGATGCCGTGCTGTCCGGGCTGGTGTCGCGGGTGGAGCACGACCAAAGCTCGGCAGGTGCGCGACTGGTCATGCATGACTTCCTGGTGCATGAGGCGCATCGCTCGGACCGACTGCATGGCATCTTCATCTACGCAGCCGACGGCAGCTGGGTGAGTTCGTCACTGGACAGCACGCCCAGGACACACAGCAACGCCGATCGTGCCTATTTCAAATACCACCGCGACCATCGCGATGCCTTGTCGCTGGTCGGACCGCCGGTCCAGAGCCGCTCCGATGGCAGCTGGGTGCTCACGTTGAGCCGGCGCCTCAACACGCCCGGCGGCGAATTTGCAGGTGTGGTCCTGGTCACGCTGCAACTGAAGTATTTCCAGAACTACTACAGCACCTTCGAAGTCGGCCCGAACGGCACCATCGGCATGACCAATGACGATGGCATCGTGCTGGTGCGCCGGCCCGACAAGCCGGGCGTGATCGGCACCTCGATCGCCGGCACCTCGATCTACGTCACCATGCGCGCGCGCAGGCACGCCACTGCCACCTATCGTTCGCCGATCGACGGCGTGGAGCGCATTTCCAGTTTCGCGCCAGCGCAGGCGTATCCATTGACCGTCTTGACCGGCGTCGCGGTCGATGATGCATTGGCCAATTGGCGGCAATCCGCGCGCCAGCGGATCGTGATCGCCACCTTGGGGTGCGTGTTGCTGTTGGGCGTCGGCATCTGGCTGGATCTGCAATTGCGCCGCATGCATCGCAACGAGGACAAACTCAGTTCCGAAGCCTGGATAGATGCGCTCACCGGCATTGCCAACCGGCGGGCGTTCGATCACCGGCTCTCGCGCGCCTTGCAGCAGGCGGTGCATCGACAAGCGCCCTTGTCGGTGCTGATGATCGATGTCGATCATTTCAAGCTCTACAACGACACCTACGGCCATGTAAATGGCGACGCCTGCCTGCGCCTGATCGCGGGCGCGATTGCCGGCTGCTCACGGCGCAGCGAAGACATTGCCGCGCGCTACGGTGGCGAAGAGTTCGGCATGATCCTGCCGCAGACAGATGCCGCCGGCGCACTGCGACTGGCCGATGCGATCCGCAGCGCCGTCGCCGCGCTCAGCCTGATGCACATGTCCAGCCCGACCAGCGCGCACGTCACCGTCAGCGTCGGCGCAGCGACGTTCGAGCCGGGCGAAGCGCCACGCAGCCCGGATGCCTTCGTGCACGACGCTGACTCGGCGCTGTATCGCGCCAAGCAAAATGGGCGGAACCGGACGTCGGCCTAGGCCTCAGTATAACTCGGTGCATTAGAAAATAGTTGCTACCAAGCTCAGCGAGCCTTTGCCAACAAAATGCAAAAACATTAAAAACCCACTTCCATACTGAAATTACATCAACTCCACTGCGGTTAATGGACCCACTCCATATCGATTACTCATCAATCGCTGCCGGCCTAGGCAGTCAGCTTTCGGCCAGCACAAGCTGACTGAGTAGCTCATGATTTACTCCCGGCCGGCAGCATCCAATTACTAATCCTTAGCCATTTCCAAGGTCATTTTCCCGTACAGACGCTCCGCTTCGATATTTTTTTCTCGACATACGTCAAGCATCTTTCCGGTTTGCACGATTTGCTCGGAAGACTCATCGTAATCTAGCCCCATAAAATACTTGTACCACGGCTCCATACCCAAAGCATAAAGATAAATCTGCGATGGCTTGAAGATTTCGGCAATGCTGTAAGCCTGTTCGAAACCAGATCCGTTGAGACGGCGCGACTCTTTGATTTTCTTACTAACAAGCTTAGTGTGCAGCGCACCGTACAGCCAGGTATAGGGAGCTCCAACGCATTCCATGCCGATTGCCATCACGTCCACCTCGCCGAGCCAACGGCCAATATGGCGGTACATGTTTGAATCGAGGTTAGACGAGTCGGCCCCCATAAATATTTTCTTGCCGAGCAACTCGTAGAACCAGGCGGTCTTGGAGCGCACATTGAGATCGCCGTGCTCGCCCAGGAAAGGCACGCTGACGATTCGCCCGCCTGGGACCGGCAACTCGTCCATGTCGTCCATTTCGACAACATCAAAACCGAACTGTTTCAGCAGCAGGCGCAGCGATGGATCCGACAGCGTGCCGCCGTTGTTCTTTGGCACCAGAACTTTTCCGATCTTGTGCCGAAGCTGCAGCAGCGACTCTAGATTCGCATGATCCTGATGATTATGCGTGATGCAGATGTAATCAATGTGATCCGGCAGCTGACTGAAACTAATGACCTCGTCAGAGAAGTCCGCCCCACGCGAGGCGATGACTGGATCCACGACAATCGACATCTGCGAGGTCTGCAGCAAGAATCCGGCATGCCCGAGATATTGTAGACGAACCCCGGATTCCACGGGCTGGTTATACTGCGTTGGAGGCGTTTGGGTAAACAGGCTGCGATACGGCAGTCCACCGGAAATGTTCTTGCCGGCGAACAACGCATCCAGCGAGGATTCTGCTATCGGCTGCGTCCGCGCCGAAAACACCGCATCCAGCAGCGGATCGTTATAGTCCACCTCCAGCTGCAGGCTGTCGGCGGTAGGCAGCCGTGGGGTACTCAGCACGAACGGCCTACCCCCCCGCTCGCCAAGGATGCCGAATGCGACGCTCTGCAATGACGTCTTGTAGAACGGGCTTTTGTACAACAGGCTTTCCAGCAGGCGGTACGAAGGATGATGTTCGAGGTCCATGAAAATCTCGACATAGCCCTGCAACGGCTCAGGTATCTGCGCATATAGGTGCTCGATTGATTCGCCGCTAGTATGCAGGCGCAGCAGTTCGTCGAGCTGGCGAACTGCATCGGATAGCGCCACCAGGTCCGCGTGTTGTTCGTCGATGCGGGCGACCAATGCTTTGATGTCATCGACCTGATCTTCGTTGCAGTCCAGGAACTCAGCACCAGCCATGCCTGGCTGATTCACCGCCATGATGTGCAGCTTATAGTTCTTCACGAACGAGCTCATGATCCGACGATGCGTATTGACCATGTGACGCGCACCGGTCACCGGCGGCAGCAGGTATGGCCACGCATACCACTGATTGACTAGCGGCTCGAAATACACGTCTTCTCGTAGATACAACTGGGTGTCGTTGCTCATCTCTCGCTTCCCTATGAATGCCGGAGGCCGGTGACACCGGCCGAATGTGTAGTCGGTCCGCAACCGTAGTCAGGCGATCGCTCTACCCCAAGCGTCCGGGTAATGCCCCAGGCGCATCATCACTTCGCGCACGAGCACCTCTTCGTGGGTATGGATGAAAAAATGCCCGCCGGCGATCGCCTGAAACTCGACAGGACCAGATACGCGATCCTGCCAGGCCTGGAGTCTCTCCTGTTCGATTCCGTCCTCCATGCCGTAGAAGACAGTGACCGGCATCTGCAGCATCGGCTCCGGCGTGTGGCGATAGCTCTCGGCCATTGCGAAGTCCGCGCGAAGCCCTGGCAGCATCAGCTCGAACAGTTCGTTATCGTCGAAAAGCGCAACCGGCGTGCCATCGAGCTCGCGCAGGACCTGCTTGAACTCGGCCTCACCCATGGCCGAGTACGGCCGGGTGAAAACTCGCGTCCAGGGTGCCGGACTGGCGGACAGCAGCAAGCGCTCGGGAAGCGGCCAGCCTAGCGATTGCAGGCGGCTCGCCAACTGAAACGCCACCAGCGCGCCATTGCTGTGGCCGAAGAAACAAAACGGACCTTCCTCCAGCACAGGGCCGATCGCCTCAATCAGATCGTCCACTAGAGCGTCGAGCGAGGCGAGCGGAGCCTCCAACACACGTGCGCCTTTTCCCGGTGCCTGGATCCCAATGACCTGCACCGACGGGGGCAACCGCGGCGACCAGCCCCGGAACAGATGCGCATGGCCGCCGGCGTAAGGAAAGCAGAGCAGACGCATCGGCGCGCGCGCCCCGGCAGGAAAACGGATGAACCATGGATGCTTCACAACACGGCCCCGCTGGCCTGATCGCTCTTGGCGCCGTGCAGACGCGCCATCCCCACCAACACCTGCCGGTTGCCGGAGTAGGTCTCGCGGCCATGCGAATAAAGCATGTTGTCCAGTAGCAGTAGATCATTGCGCTGCCAATCGAAACGAAGCGTGTTGCGCTCGTAAGCTGCGCGCACCGCGTCGAGGGTGCCCACATCGATTGGGGCTCCATCACCATAATAGGTATTGCGTGGCAGACCTCGTTCGCCCATCGTGCTCAGCAGTGCGTCGCGGATTTCCGGCTCCAGATTGGTGATGTGAAACAAGTGCGCCTGGTTGAACCAGACCTTGTCGCCGTTGTCCGGATGGAAGGCCGAGGCTTGGTTGACCTGACAGGTGCGCAGACCGCCCTCCAGCCACTCGAACTCCAGCTGATTGGCCTTGCAGAAGGTCTCTACATCCGACCGATCAGTGGTCTGGAACACATCCATCCACGGCACGTCGATTTCGGAGTAGTTACGCACGTACATAACCCCATTGCGTTCAAAACGATCGCGTATCGCGTCAGGAACCTGCGCATAGACCTTTCGACTGTCGCAAATCGGCGTGGCGCCTCCGGTCTGCGAAGGGACAGTGCAAAGAAAGCCGACACGCATCGCCCATCGGTTCGAATACGAATTCTCGTTGTGCTGGGGAATGATCTGGTCCGGATGATATTCGGTCGCGGTGTAGACGTTGCCGCGCAATTCGGTCCTCGGCGTGGATCTGTAGACATATTGGATCAAGTCTTCGCCGAACAGCGTCGAAAGCGCGGTGCCAAATTGCTGGCTGCCTACGAACTTCAACCCCCGTATCAGTAGCGCGCCATTCTCCAGTAGAAGCCGTTCCACGTGTTCGCAGTTCTCCGCGGCCCAGTCCGTCGCTCGCACACCTTCGCCATCCACGTTCAAGAGCAGCGGTGTGCCCTGCACATCCTGTAAATCTTCAACTCCGATACCCGCCAACCTCGTCATCGCCTTTTCTCCCTAAAAGCGCCCGGACCTGGCCGGTGCCGTCCCTTCTTGATTGTCCGCCGCAAATCACGGCTCCCCCAACTGCGCCCACGACGCCTGTGGCGCTGTCATTCGTAACGTAGTGCCGCTCCTGGTTCGTACAGCACGGCGCGACGCGTGGCGATGAAGATCGCTATCAATACCAATGCGGAGACACACGCAGCAACGCCCAGCCCGATCGACACCAGCACCCACGGCCCCACCGTCACGAATCTCGAAACCGCAAGAAGGATCGCTGCGGAGAGCAGCAGGCTGATGGCTAGGCCCACTCCAAGTTGGCGCGCCCCCTGTTTCAGGAACAGCACGATGATGTCGCGGTCACGCGCACCGATGGCGCGGCGCAGGCCGATCTCGTTGGTACGCTGCACCACGGCATTGCTGCTCAATCCGTAAATGCCTGTCATCGCCAGCAGCATGGCGAAGAGACCACAACGAACGAACAAGTCCGTCATCGTAGTGGCCATCAGCGTCAGCTGACGCAGCACTTCCTCGTAGCTGGTGATTCTGGCTGGAGCCATGTAGTGATCAATGCCGGCGACGGTCCTGTAGATCGCGCTGCGCGCCGCATCGACGTTGCCGTGGTGCCGGATCAGCACGGCCGCCTCCGCGAGCGGCACCTGAGGCAGCGGGACGTAGAGTGATGCGAAGCTGCTTGATGTAGTCTTCAGCAGGTCACCGCGACGGGCATCGCTAACCACGCCGATCACGATGCGGTCGACTGGCTCAAGACCTTCTTGCATGATACGCACACGTTGACCCAATGCGCCCGACATCGGCCACTGCGCCTTGGCCGCGCTGGCGCTCACTACCACGGTCTTCAATCCGATCCCGCTGTCGCGGCTGTCGAAGTATCGCCCTTCGATCAGACGGACACCAATCGGCTGCCGAGCTTCCGAGGCAACCACTAACGTCGCCTTGGGATAGTCGCTTTCGCGCGGATACTCGGTGCCATCTACCCCGAAACGCACTTGTCCGACTTCCTGCAATACTGCGGCGGTTTCGATCTCTGGATTGTGGCGCAGATCGGCGATCAGTCGCTCGTAGAATTGAAGCTGCTTCTGCGGGGTATTGTAGGACTCCCCGGTCAGCTCGACAGGCATGTTCAGCAGATTGGTCGTGTCGATGCCGAAATCGATACGCGCAGCGCGATAGGCGACGATCGCCATTACGCTGCCGATCACCATCACCACAGAAATCAGCACGATCTCTACGATCACTAAAATCCGCGACACGCGTCCGCTGCGCTTTCCCTGCGAGCCACGGGTGCCGTCACGCAACAACGCACTGGAATTGATGGTAGTCGCGCTCCAGGTAGGAATCACTGAGACCAGGACAATGGCCAAGCATACGAAGCTCAACGCTGACAGAACCGCCCCGGTGTCCAGACCCCAGTTCCACCAAAACGGCAGATCGCCCTGGAACGTCGAGGCGAGGAACTGATTGCTCGCATTCAGTGCCCAGCCCGCAAGCGCCAGAGCCAATAGGCCCCCGACCACGCAGATCAAGGTGCTTTCCATCATCATCTGCAGCACAAGCCGCGTGCGCGGCGCGCCCAGTGCGACGCGCACAGCGATTTCGCGGATACGCTCATTGGTACGTGCCAGCAGCATGTTGCCCACGTTGACGCAAGCCAGCAACAAAATAAAAATGGAAACCACATTCAGCACGGCGAAGACGAAGGTGCCCTCCGGACCCGTTTGCGCAGACTGAAAGGTGTCCACGCGGATGTCGTCGAGGAGCGAATCGCTGTCTTCCCGACGCGGATAGTTCTGATAGGCCGCATGCAGCAGCGTGGTCAGTTCTGCCTCGGCCTCCTTGCGCGAGACCTTCGAGAGCAAACGCCCGTAGACACTGAACGAGGAGATTCCGTACGTGGTCGGATTAAGTTCGCGCTGCGTGAGCGGCAGCCAGATCTCTGAACTGATCGGAAACAAGAAGCCCTTCGGCATCACTCCGACGATGCGCGTCGCGCGCCCGTTGATCTGCACCACCTTGTCCACGATATCCGGATCGGCGCCGTATATCGAGCGCCACATCTTGTGTCCGATTACCGCTACCGGTTCGGCACCAGACACGGCATCCTCGGGCAAAAAACCGCGTCCCAGGACAGGCCGCGTGCGCGCGAACTGAAAGATGCTCCACTCCGCGGAGGTTGCCTTGACGCTGCGGCTGGCATCGAGCTCGCTGATCACCGAACGACCGGTCTGGTACGCGGCAATCCCATCGACCGAGCGGGTATGGCGCAGTTGTGCCAGTTCAAATCCGTCGATCAATGCGGTACGGCCGTCCTTCTTGCCGAGTATTCGGACCATGGAGTCGCTGGCCGGTACTGGCAGCGCCTTGTACATCATCGTATTCAACACCGAGTAGGTATAGATACTGATCGCCAGGCCTCCGGCGAGCACAAGGATGGTCAACAGCGTGAACTGCGGCGTCTTCAGCAAAAGACGCGAGGCATAGCGCAGGTCGGATAGAAAAGACATTCCGATCCTCACCCGACCACGCGTGCCGACGAATCGGAGAGGAGACGTCCATCCAGGAGATCGACCTGGCGGCTTGCACGTGCGGCGTACCCGGGATTGTGGGTGACCAGGCAGATCGTTGAGCCTTCCGCGTGCAGCCCCTCCAAAAGTTCTGTCACCGTCTCCGCATTCTTCGAATCTAGATTGCCAGTCGGCTCGTCCGCCAGAATCAGCAGCGGACTGGCGACGACTGCGCGCGCCACCGCCACACGCTGCTGCTGGCCGCCCGAAAGCTGCGAGGGAAAATGCTTGGCGCGATGTGACATGTCGACCCGATCCAACGCATGTGCCACCATCGCTGCGACGTCCTGGGCACCGAGATCGCGTCGATATGACAGCGGCAAGGCGACATTCTCCGCCACGGTCATGTCGCTTATCAGATTAAACGACTGAAACACGAATCCGATTTCGCGGTTGCGGATACGCGCACGTTCGTCGCGGCCGATGGTGGAAACGTCGTGCTCACCGAGCACGTAGCGCCCGGCGGTCGGCGCATCGAGCAGGCCCAGCAGCGAAAGCAAGGTGGACTTGCCGCAGCCAGAGGGTCCGGAGAACGCCACGTATTCACCTCGTCTGACAATGAGGTCGATGCGATCTAATGCGCGCGTCTCCACCTCGTCGGTAAAGAAGGATTTGCGCAGCCCCTGCAGCTGGATGAGCGGTTCGCTGTCAGACATGTCCGATGCCACCTACTTGACCGAGACTTTGTCATAACTGCTCCAGGCCGACGAGTCGGATACGATGACCTGATCGCCTGCCTGCAATCCGCTCAGCACTTCAATATAGCGTGTGGAGGCACGTCCGAACTGCACGGAACCGCGACTGGCCGCATTGCCGTCCAGGCGGTATAGCTCGACGTTGCCCTGGCTTTTGGCAAAAGGTGGCCGCTCGACGAACAGCGCATTATGCTTCTTCTCGATGTCGATAATGCCTTCGACGCTCAGGTCAGGACGCGCCTCCGGCGGCATCTTGCCAGTCAACACGACTTCGACCTTGACCACCCCGTTCGTCGCAGAGGGTGCGATGCGCGTGACGCGTCCGGGAATTTTGCTGGTGCGGGTGTCCACAAGGACAGATTGTCCGAGTGCGACATCGTTGACCTGGAAATCCTGGACGTCGAGCAAAGCAACCAGATCGTCCTGACGGGCGATTTGGCCGGCCTGCGTGCCAGCGGTCACGCGCTGCCCCAGCTGTAGTGACATTTGCTGCACCACACCGTCAATGCCGGCGCGAATGGTCAGGTCATCGATCTGCTGCTGGATCAGGTTTTTGGATTTTTCAAGTTTGGAAACCACAGCGACGTTGGCCTCGGTCGTCGCCGACAAGCTATCCTCCATGCGCCTTACGCGTTCCTTCTGGGCATCAATCTTGTGGTGGTTTTGCTCCATCACGATTCTGGATTGCTCAGCTGTGATGCGGGACACGATCTTTTGCTCGACAAGCTGCTTTTCGGCGTCGTACTTGACCTTGACGCTAAGGTAGTCCAGCTCCGCATTCTTGGCCTCCGATCGTAGGTCGGCCAGCTGGGAGCGCAACGTCGACTCCGCCGCGCGGTTCTGCTTTACTTGCGCGTCGATTTCCCACTGCGCCTGCAGCAGCTGCTCGTTCAGACGCGGATTGCTCAGGATGACCACGACGTCTCCCTTTTTTACGATCCCGCCAGCCTCGACGTTGATGCGCTCGACCAGGCCATCCACGTTCGCGGCAAGAAGGTGGATGTCCTTAGGCAGCAGCACGCCGATACCGCGCACCTGCACGGAGAAGTCGCCGCGTTGCACCGTGCCTATGACGACATCATCCTTGTCTACCACGTAAGAAGCACTGCCGAAACCGGTACGTGTGAGAAACACGATCACCACCAGCGCGACGACGGCTCCCCATACCCAGCGATTGCGAAACCATTTCTTGGCACCGCCGGAGTTTCTTGCAATATCCATACTCGTGATTGACCTGGTAGTTGGCTGCCTGGAATGGCGACGCGTGTGGAAGTAAAAAAACTCCCTTTAAGTTCCGATGCCGCCGTATTTGCACGACGTTTCAGGTGGCATCGGAGTGGGCATTCATTCAAAACTTATGCAGGTCACTCCCGATCAATGCCGCCAGCTGTCAACTGACCGGCGATCAAGTCCGCCAGGCCGAATGCGTTGCCGTTCGACAGCATCGACAGATGCCCGCCATCAGCAAGGTGCACCTCGACATCCGTGCTCAGGCATACGCTGTAGTGACCGGCCAGATTGTTCGGCGATAAGCTTGCGATCGCGCCGTCACGGGCAAGAATCGATATGACCTGCCCACCGAATCGCCCGGTTGGCCGGTAGTTGCGGTGGATGGCCAGCTGGGTCCTGAAAACGTCCATTAACCCGACCGAGGCTTCTACCTGCGAGCCAGCGCTGAGCCCCTGACGTTGCAGGCGTTCTGCGAAAAAAGCACGCAAGGCCTGCTCATCGTCCAAGCTCTCCAACGACTGCGAGCCCTCCCCGTCAGCCCCGAGCATGCGTATCAGGCGACCGCTGAGCGATCGTTCTGAGCGTTGCGAATCGCGCAGGTAGATGGCACTGTCAATGAGCGCCAGTTGCACTTGGTGACCGCGCATCTCCAGCACACGAGCGACCTCAAAAGCGACGGCGCCACCATAGGAATGGCCCGCAAACAGGTAGGGCCCCTGCGGCTGGTAGGTCAGCAACGCTCGTAGGTTCAGCTCCACCGTCTCATGCATGGAACGAGTCGGAGGCAGCCGGCCATCCGTACCGCATGGATCAAGCACATGGAGCGCCAAGCGCCCCTGCAGCGCCTTAGCTAACGGCCGGTACGCAACTGCCGTAAGGCCGGCGGCGGGGAAGCAGTACAGCGGGCGGACGCCAGGCGAGGCATCCAAAGGCACCAATGGATGCCAGTCAGTGCTGCCGCCAATCACGATGTCGTCCACATGCCTTGCCAAATCGGCAAGAACCGGATGGCGGAACAAGTCACGGATGTGAAGCCTTGCATCAAATCGCTCAGACAACGTCGCCATGAGCTTGATCGCGAGAACTGAATGTCCTCCCAACTCGAAAAAATCGTCGAAACGACTGACACGAGGCACGCTCATCAGGTCTGTCCATAGGTTCGAGATCACGCGTTCCGTGTCGGTCACCGGATCCGCGTAATCACGCAATGTGACGTCAGCACGATCCGGTACTGGCAAGGCATGCCGATCAAGCTTTCCATTCGCTGTCAGCGGAAGTGCGGCAAGTGCAACGTATGCCTTCGGTACCATATAGTCTGGTAGCTCTTCTATCAACGTCTGCCGCAGCGCGGAGATATCGACGCAAGCATCGGCTTCGGTGACAAGGTATGCAATCAGGCGTTTTTCTCCGGGCTCATCCTCTCGCGCCAGTACGGCCACCTCGCGCACCCCCGGCAAACGCGCCAGACGTGCTTCGACTTCCCCCAACTCAATGCGGAAACCACGGATCTTTACTTGGAAATCGTTGCGACCGAGGTATTCGATGTCGCCCTGCGCGGTCCATCTTGCCAGGTCGCCGCTGCGATACAGCCGCCCACCCCCGCCGGTAGCGTCGAAAGGGTTGTCGACAAACCGTAGCTCGGTCAATTCCTTGCGATTCAGATAGCCTCGCGCGACACCACTGCCGCCCACGTAAATTTCTCCGACTACACCGACCGGGTTCGGTTGCATCAGCGGATTGAGGATGTAGATGGACATGCCAGGGAGCGGCCGCCCTATGACGCTGCTGCCGCAACCGAAGATGTCATCCAGGCCAAGTATACGAATGGTGACATGCACCGTGGTTTCGGTGATCCCGTACATGTTGACCAGCCTGGTGCGGCCGACGTCGTTGCGTTCCGCCCAGGTGCCGAGCATCTTCGGATCCAGCGCTTCGCCGCCAAAGATCACCGTGCGTAGGCAATGCGCTTGCGCGCTGCGCGCTTGGGCGAGGATCAGCTGACGGAATGCGCTCGGGGTCTGGTTCAACACCGTGACGCGTTCACGGCACAGCAGGGCATAGAAATCTTCCGGCGACTGCACACACTCGCCAGACACCACAACCAAACGTCCTCCATACGCCAGCGCGCCCCAAATTTCCCAGACCGAGAAATCGAACGCGAAGGAATGGAACAAGGTCCAGGTCTGGCTTTCATCCAAGTCGAGATCGCCCTCGGCCGCAGCGAGTAGGCGGAACACTTGACGATGTTCGACCTGGACGCCTTTGGGCGTCCCGGTGGACCCCGAGGTATAGATCACGTAGGCCAAATGTTCTGCATCAAGATCGGGCACGTCCGGGTTGTGCTCGGCATGGCGAGCAAGTTCGGTTTCGTCATCAAGATCTAGCCGCGCCATACCGGGCGGCAGCGATGCATGCGCTAGTCCGTGGGCAGCGAGCAATGCCACCGGCGTGCTGTCCAGCATCATCCAGTGCAATCGCTCCTGCGGATAGGCGGGATCTAGTGGCAAGTAGCCGCCGCCTGCCTTGAGAATGGCAAGCACACCGGCCAGCAGGTGGGGGCCACGCGCTACGCACAGAGCAACGCGGTCATCGGGCTTCACTCCCATCGCGATCAGCGCATGGGCGACTCGGTTTGCACGGCGGTTGAGTTCGCCGTAGCTCCAATGTGAATCGCCAAACGTCACTGCAACCGCGTCAGGTCGATCGGCCGCGCGTGCCTCGAACAAACGATGTAACAACCGGTCCGCCTGACCGCCTCGCGACACGCCGCGGAGTTCCGGCAGCAGGGCATCGCGTGCGTCATCGGTAAGCAGCGGCAACGCGTTCACCGCAAGGCCGGGCTGGTCGAGCAAATGGGCGACCAGGACCTGAAAGGCGTCGGCCATGCGCTCGATCGTGCCACGCTCGAACAGGCTGGTCGCGTACACCCAGCGAATGTGGATGCCAGCCTCGGTCTCGGTCATGTGCAACTCGAGATCGTTGCGGCACTGCTGCACGTCGCCGCGCAGCGGACGCAGGTCGAATCCGGGCAGGGCAAACTGCCCTTCCTGGTGATTGTGCAAGGTGAAGCTGATCTGGTACAGCGGCGAATGGCTCAAGGAGCGCTCCGGGCGCAGCGCTTCCACCAGCATTTCGAACGGCACCTGCTGATGTGCGAAGGCGTCCAGGGTCGCCGTGCGCGTGCGGCGCAGCACTTCGATAAAGCTTGGGTCGCCTGACAGGTCGGTGCGTAGCACCAAGCTGTTGACGAAGAAGCCGATCATCGGTTCGAGCAATTTCTGCGTCCGTCCGGCGACCGGCGTGCCGATCACGATATCGGCCTCGCCGCTCCAACGCCCGATCAGCACCGCCAGCGCCGCCTGCAGCACCATGAACAGGCTGGCCTGGTTGCCCAGTGCAAGTTGCTTCAGACGGTGCAACGAGTCGATATCCAGGCGTCTGGCGACGTAGTCGCCTTCAAATTGTTGCAGCGCTGGCCGCGGCTTGTCCAGCCGCAGCCCATGTACCGGCGGCAAGTTGGTCAGGGCGTCACGCCAGAACTCCAGTTGGATCTGCAAGCCACCACCGCCTTCCAGGACGGTGCGCTGCCAACTGGCGTAGTCGCCATACTGGATCCGCAGCGACGGCAATACCGCGCTGCGGCTGCTGCTGAATGCCTCGTACAATGCAGCGAACTCGCTGCCCAGCACGTTCATCGACCAGCCATCGGAAGCTATGTGGTGCGTGGACAGCAGGAGCGCGTGCTCGTCTTGCTGCAGATGAACCAGCGTGCAACGCAGCATCGGGTCTGAGGTGAGATCGAAGACATGCGCGGCTTCTGCACGCACGATCCTGTCCAGAGCCGCCTCACGCTCGTCTGTTGCCAGGTTCGACAGGTCGTGCTGGACAATCGCTTGGGCAAGTGCCGGATGTACGACCTGCACCGACTCGCCATCCTGGATGGCAAAGGTGGTACGCAGGATCTCATGGCGTTCGACGATGACCTGGATCGTCTTGCGCACGGCCAGGGCGTCTAGCCTTCCGGCCAGGCGGACGCCGAAACGCATGTTGTACTGCGCGCTGCCGCCGCCCATCCGATCAATGAACCAGAGGCGCTGCTGCGAAAAGGAGAGCGGTAACGGGCGGCTACGGTCCACCGCTACGATAGCGGGCGCCGTGCTGGAGCCTGCGACCTCGTCGATGCGGCGCGCCAAGCCGGCGATGGTGGGGTGTTCGAACAGGACGCGGATCGGGATGTCGCGACCGAATTCCTCGGCGACATGACTAATGACCTGGGTAGCGAGCAGCGAATGGCCACCCATCTCGAAGAAATTGCTCCCGGCGCTGATTCGTTCCTGCTTGAGCACTCGCTGCCAGATCGCCGCCAAGCGTTGCTCGGTATCGCCGACAGGGGCGACGAACGCTTGCTCCATGGCGTAGTCAGGCTGCGGCAGCGCCGTCCTGTCCACCTTGCCGTTGCGATTCAGCGGCAGCGCGTCGATGGCCACGATGGCCGACGGCATCAAATAGTCCGGGACGCGCTCGCGCAGGTGCTCGCGCAACTCGCGCATGGCATGGGGCCAGCCGGCGACGGCGGGCACAACATAGGCGACCAGGCGCGGGTCGCCTGTTTCAGTGCGTACGATGGCGACCGCTTCGCGTACCTGCGCATGCGCGAGCAGGTGCTGCACGATCTCGCTCAACTCCACGCGGAAGCCGCGAATCTTGACCTGGTCGTCGGCACGGCCGAGGAATTGCAGTTTGCCTCCCGGCAGCCAGCGAACCAGATCGCCGGTGCGATAGAGCCGGCGTTCGCCGTTGTCCGGATGAACAACAAAGCGCTCAGCGGTCAGCTCAGGACGGCCGAGATAGCCAAGCGCCAGACCAGCGCCGCCCAGGTACAGCTCGCCAGAGACACCCACCGGCTGCGGCTGTCCGCATGCATTCAATATCCGCAACTCGACATTGGGCAGTGCTTGGCCAAGGGTGACTTGCGACTGCGCCACGATGTCTGCATGGGTGGCGGCCACGGCCGCCTCCGAGGGGCCGTAGGAATTGACGACGCGGCAGCGTTCGGCCCAACGCCAAGCCAGGGATTCGTCGCAGGTTTCGCCGGCAATGATTAGCAAGCGCAGCGCGTAATCCCGCTCTAGCGGCATCTGCGCGAGCAACGCCGGCGGAATGGCCGCATGGGTAATGCGCTCGCGCACCAACAGGGTCGATAGCCGTTGCACCGAGTGTCGATCGTCCTCGTTGCAGATGTGCAGGCTGCCGCCGTGGGCAAGCGCCATTAGCCAATCGAACACGCCGCCATCGAAACTGATCGAGCCGAACGCCAGCACACGGCTGCCAGGCCCGACCTCCAGTGCCTGCTGTTGGTAAAAGGCCAGGTTGACCAGTCCACGATGGGTATTGAGCACGCCCTTCGGCGTCCCGGTCGACCCGGACGTAAACACGGCATAGGCCGCCTGCGCTGGATCGAGGTGATCAGCATCCGGATTGGTCTCCGGGTATGCAGCAAGCATTGACGTGCGCAGCTCGGCATCTAGCAGTAGCAGGGTGCGCTCGGCCAGAACCGCCAACGCGTCCAGCACGCTCGCATGTGCAAGTACGTGTTCCACGCCGCCGTCGGCGAGCATCGCCTCGACCCGTTCTTGCGGATATGCCGGGTCCACCGGCAGGTAAGCCGCGCCAGACTTCAGGATTCCGAGCAGGCCGACGATCATGTCCAGCGAGCGCTCGGCGCAGAGGCCGACCAGTTGCCCTGGCCCTACGCCCTCACTACGGAGCCAGTGTGCTACGCGGTTGGCCTGAGCATTCAGTGCGCCATAGCTGAGACTTTCACCATCGCAGGTTATGGCAATCGCCTGGGGGGTGGCAGAGGCATGCTGTTCGAACAGGGCGTGGGCGCAAAGACAGGGCAGTTCCTGCCGCTGCGGGCAAGCCCATTGCTCGATTGCCGCACGATCGCCGGCAGGCAGCAGCGGCAGTGCCATTATCGGTTGCTCAGGGGTCTCGGCCATCGCCGCAAGTAAGGCCAGATAGCTTTCGGCCATGCGCTCGACCGTCGCAGCATCAAACAGGCTAGTCGCGTACAGCCAGCGGAACTGCAGGCCGTGCTCGTCCTCGGTTACGGCCACATGCAGGTCCAAGTCGATGCTGTGCGTATCGTTGGACATTGCAGTGATTGCCAGGCCCGGTAGGCTGAGCGTCTCGCGCTCATGGTTCTGCAACGCCAGCACCACCTGGAATAGCGGTCCGTGGCTGAGGTGGCGCTCTGGCTGCAACGTCTCCACCAGCATCTCGAAGGATGCGTTCTGGTGCGCGAACGCATCGAGTACCGTGCGACGCGTCCGTGCGAGCAATGTGCGCACGTCAGGATTGCCCGAAAGATCGAATCGCAGCGCGAGGCTGTTGATGAAAAAGCCGATCAGTGGCTCAAGTTCGCGCCGCGTGCGGCCGGCGACCGGCGCGCCGATCACCACGTCCGTCTCACCGCTCCATCGACCGACCAGCAGGGCCAAGCCCGCTTGTAGCGCCATGAACAGCGTCGCGTCGTAATCCAAAGCGAGGCGACGCAGGCGCTCAAGTCCGGGCCTCTGCAAGCGGCTCACCACTTTCCCGGCGCGATAGTCCTGGCGTACGGGCCGTAGCCGATCGAGCGGCAATGCATGCACCTGTGGTGGATTCGCCAGTTGCTTCTTCCAGTACTCGAGGTCACGGGCGATGACACTCGCCTGCTCTGGAGAGCGCTGCCATGCAGCGTAGTCTGCGTACTGGATCTCCAGCGCCGGAAAACTACTCGCCACGCCCTGCGCCTGGCCCGCATAGGCCGCGACGAACTCGCGTACCAACAGTCCCTTCGACCAGCCGTCGGAGGCGATGTGGTGCACGGTGAATAACAACGCGTGTTCTTGCGACGCGAGCGCGACTAAAGTGCAGCGCAGCACTGGACCGGTGGCGAGATCGAACGGCATCCGCGCGTCTTCGCGGCTCAGGCGCTGCAGCTCTGCAGCCTGAGAGTCGCCCTCGAGATGTGACAGGTCGACCAGCGTGATGGGAAACGGCGCCGGCGGATGCACGATCTGTACCGCGTTCCCATTGCGCTCTGCGTAGGTGGTCCGCAGCACCTCGTGGCGTGCGACCAGCGCATCGAGCGCGCTTCGCAGCGCCGTCTTGTCCAGCGCGCCAGCGATCCGCATCGACGTCGGCAGGTTGTACTGTGCACCGCCCGCGAAGCGACTGACGAACCACAGCCGTTGCTGCGCAAGCGACATTGGCACTCCACCTTCGCGAGCCGCACGTGGAATCGGCAACTGGGCGGCCTCGGCGTGTGCATCGATACGCCGCGCGAGATCCGCCAGTACCGGCGCCTCGAACACCATCCGCACCGAAACCGCTTTGCCGGTTTTTGAGGCCAAGGCGCTCGCCATCCGCGTCGCCAGCAGCGAGTGGCCGCCAATCTCGAAGAAATTGGCTTCGATCCCCACCCTGTCGAGCTTGAGCAACTCGCGCCACACTGCGGCAACGGTCGCCTCGGTCGGCGTTCCGGCAGGGGAATGGGCGTTCGTGCCCGGTGTCGGCTCCGGCAGTGCACGGCGGTCGACCTTGCCGTTCGCGGTCAACGGGAACCGCTCCATGACCACGTACGTGCTGGGTTGCATATAGTCAGGCAGCCAATCGCGCAGTTCTGCGCGTACCGCGGCCACCACATCGTCCTGGCCGCTTTCCGCAAGCAGATAGGCAACCAGACTCCCCTCCTCCCCGCCCTGGACCATCGCTACCGCGTCCTTGACGCGCCCGCTGCGCAACAGGCTGGCCTCGACCTCGCCCAGTTCGATACGGAAGCCGCGCAGTTTGACCTGATGGTCGAGTCGCCCCAGGCATTCGATGGCACCGTCGGCGAGCACGCGTCCGAGGTCGCCGGTGCGATAGAGCCGCTCGCCGAATGCCCCGCCGAGGCCGTGACGAACGAACTTCTCCGCGGTTAGCTCTATGCGTCCGGGATAGCCGAGCGCTAGGTTTTCGCCGGCGACGCAAATCTCGCCGGGCATCCCCGGCGGCACAGGGCGCAGACATTCATCCAGGATCAGCAGGGCACTGTTGGCGATCGGCCTGCCAATGGGGATGCTGCCGCGCAGCTGGTCGTCGCCAACAATATGGAAGCTGACGTCCGACATCGTTTCTGTCGATCCATACAGGTTGCACAGCACCGCGCCGGGCACCACCGCGCGTATCCGCTTGGCGACACCGGGGCGGAGCGGCTCACCGCTGACGAACCAATAGCGCAGTCCCACTAGCAGCGTCGCCGCATCAGGTAGCTCGGTCAGCGCTCGCGCCAGCGAGGGTGCAGTGACGATGCGGGTTACGCGGTGCTCTGCGAGCAGGCGCGCAAACGCGGCCAAATCGGAAACCGTCTGCGCATCAACGATCAAAGACGGGCGACCGGCGGCCAATGGCACGGCGAGCTCCCACACGGCGCGAACGAAGGCCGTGCTGGTGATCAGGCAACAAACCTCGTCATCCGCGAACGGGAACGTCTCGAGCATCCACTCCACACGATTGACCAATGCCCCGTGCGTGCCGAGCACGCGTTTGGGCTGGCCGGTGGACCCCGAGGTGAACAAAAGGTGCGAGCCATCGCCCGCACGCGGACGCGGCAACGTCGGCGTCGCCGCCGGACCCAGGCCGCTATCGGGCCCCAGCAAGATCACTTGGGCGACACCGTCGGCGCGCTCGCGCAATCGTGGCTCGACGAGCAAGACACGGACATCGGCGTCGCGCAGCATGTAGGCGATCCGCGCCTGAGGCAGGTCCGCTGCCAGTGGCAGATACACCGCACCGACGTTGAGACAAGCAAGCACGGCAACCGCGTAGTCGATGCTGCGGTCGGCGAGGATGCCGACGGTCTCCCCTGGCGTGACGCCACGCGCGTGCAGCTGTGCCGCCAAGGCGCGGGCGCGGGCGTCGAGGGTGAGGTAATCGATCCGTTCCTGGTGGTGGATCAATGCGGTCGCTTCAGGTGTTGTAGCGGCCTTGGCCTGGACGCGTTCGTGCAGGCGCGCATCGTCGTAGCGGCGTCGCTCTGGCAACGCCTGCGCGACAATGGAATGTCGCTCATTCTCTGGGAGCAGCGCGTAATCCAGGATGCGCGCCTGCGGGACGGCAATCGCCTGCCGCAGCAGCTCACCGAATCCAGACGCCAGGCGCCTCACGCTGGCAGTCTCGAACAAAGAAGCGCGATAGGACCACTTCAGCAGCAACTGTCCGTCGAGGTGACGGACGTACAGGGTCATGTCCGCCTTGGACAGCGATTCGGGCGTCTCCGAACCCACCCCACTCATCTCGATGCCCTCCACAGCCAGCTGGTCTTCCTGTACCGACTCGAACACGTTGAGCAGAATCTGCACAAGCGGGTTGTAGCTCAGGCTGCGCGGGGGCTTGAGTTCTTCGACCAGGTTCTCGAACGGGATTTCCTGGTGCGCGTACGCTTCGAGCGAATCACGCCGGCAGTGTTCTAGCAACTCGTCAAAACGTGGATTTCCGCCAAGGTCGGTGCGTAGCACCAGCGTATTCACGAACAGGCCGATCATGCCCTCGAGGTCGCGATGCACGCGCCCGGCCACTGGAGTTCCCAGCACGATGTCCTGTTCGCGACTGGCACGCCCGATCAGCATCGAAAAAAGTGCACGCATCAACACGAACAAGGTGATACCGCGCTCGGCGCAGAACGCGCGCACGGCCGTCGTCTGGCTGGCGTCGAGGATTTGCAGATAGACGTTGCCAGAAAAATCCTGCTGGGCGGGACGCGGCCGATCCAGCGGCAGGCTGTGGACCCAAGGGATGCCGGCCAGGCGCTGTCGCCAGTACGCCAGTTCCGTCTGCAAGACCTCGCCCTGCAGGCGACGGCGTTGCCACAGCGCGTAGTCGGCGTACTGCACGGGAAGCGGCGCCAACGCGGGCATGCGGCCAGCGCGAAGGGCGTCGTAGAGTTCCACGAGCTCTCGGACCAGCACGCCATTGGACCAGCCGTCGGATGCAATGTGATGCACGGTCAGCAGCACCACCGTTTCCTCATCGCGCAGTCGCAGCAATGCGCAACGCAGCACGGGATCGCCCGTCAGATCGAACGGCCGAAAGGCTTCCTCGCGCCTCAGCGCCTGCACGCGCTCCGCGCGCGCGATGCCCGCCAGCTCGCGCAGGTCGTGCGATGCGATCGGCAGCTGCGATGACGCACGAACCACCTGAATCGCGCCATCCTCGCAATCGGCATAGACGGTGCGCAGGATCTCATGACGCTCGAGCAAGGCATTCAAGGCGCGCTGGAACAGCGCCGACTCAAACGCGCCCTGCAGACGCAGCGCACTTGGCATGTTGAACTGCGCGCTGCCGCCTTCTAGGCGATCGATGAACCACAGCCGCTGCTGTGCGAATGACAACGGCAGCGATCCGGCGCGATCCGCCACCGGAATGCCTCGCTCCGCCTCGTCTGCTCGCGTGTCGAGGTGGGCCGCGAGTTCATGCAAGGTCGTGTGCTCGAACACTGCACGCACAGGCAAGGGCTTGCCGAACTCGCGTCCGATGTCGCCCACTAGGCGCGTGGCGAGCAGCGAGTGGCCGCCCATCGCGAAGAAATTGGCGCTGCGGTGCACGCACTCCCGCTTCAGGATGCGCTGCCACAACGCAGCCAAGCGTCGCTCGGTCTCGGTCGCAGGCGCATCGCACTGGGCGGCGTCATCGTCCAGTTGCGGCACGGGCAAGGCGTGGCGGTCAATCTTGCCATTGACCGTCAGCGGCAGCGCGTCCAAACCCAGGATCGCCGCAGGCAACATGTACGCCGGCAGCATCTTGGCCAACGCTGCGCGTAGTCCGGCGATGCCGGCCGCGTCGAATGCCGGTTCGACATAGCCGACCAGACGCGCTTGGTCGCCCTCGCCGACCAGCCGTACGACGGCGCGCCGCACCCCTGGCGCCGTGGCGAGGTGGTGCTCGATCTCGCCGAGCTCGATGCGGAAGCCGCGCAGCTTGATCTGGTCGTCGGCCCGCCCGAGGAACTCCAGTTGCCCATCAGGACCCCAGCGCACCCGATCCCCGCTTCGGTAAATGCGCTCGCCCGCCCGAAATGGATCTTCCAAGAAGCGCTCAGCGGTCAGCGCAGGCTGCCCCAGGTAACCACGGGCAACACCGGCGCCGCCGATATAGAGCTCTCCCGCAACGCCCAGCGGTACCGGGAGCAACCTGGCATCCAACACATATAGGACGGTGTTGTGCATCGGCCGACCGATCGGAACTGTCCGTCCTAGCGATGCCAGGTTGGCGCTGACGTCGTACCAGCTGCAGCCGACCACGGTTTCGGTTGGTCCATAGTGGTTGTACACCTGGGCCGCAGGAAAGCGCGCCTGCAATGCATGCGCGGTCTCCACCGGGAAGCGTTCGCCACCGATCACGAAGACGTGCGCCTGCGGTAGTGCGGTCTCGTCAAGCAAATGCAGCAGACCCTGCACGTGCGAGGGCGTCAGCCGCAGCAGGGCATTGCCGCAGTTGGCGGCAGCGAGTCGAACGGCCAGCGCGGACAGATCGTCTCCCTCGTCCATCAGATCGACCGTGCCACCGACCAGCAGTGGCACGAACAGCGCCGGCACGGTCAGGTCGAATGCCGGCGAGGTGACCACAAGCGATCCCGCCAGCGCGGCGGAGTAGTAGCTCTGGCGTGCGAACGCGCAGTAATCGACCATTCCACGATGGGCGACGTCGACGCCCTTGGGCGTGCCGGTCGAGCCCGAGGTATAGATGACATAGGCACTGTCGTCGAGCCCGGGATCCGTGCCTGGCCGAACGTTGGGGTAGCCCTCGAACCAACGTGGATCGTTGTCGGCACCATCCATGAACACGGTATCGACGCCAGCGGCGTGCAGCGGATGGGCGCTATGGTGCAAGGCGACACGCACCCCCGCATCGGTGAGAATGCGTTGCAACTGCGCGGCGCTCTGCCGCCCATCGAGCGGCACGTAGGCAGCACCCGACTTGTGCGTTGCGAGCAGTCCGATTACCAGGTCGATAGAGCGTCCGAGAAAGATCCCGATGTGGTCGCCTGAACCAACGCCTTGCTCGATCAGGGCCTGCGCTAGACGATTCGCCCGTAGGTCGAGTTCGCGGTAGGTGATGGCGCGCTCGCCGCAGCGCACGGCGATGTGCTGGGGGAAGGCCTGGGCGGTGCGCTCGAAGGCGCGCACCAGTGGCTCCTGCCGCCCATGCCCCAAGCTCGGGCCACGTCCCAGTGCGAACAGCTCTCGCGTCTGAGCCTCATCGACCAGCGCGACCCCAGCCAGCGCTCGTTGCGGCTCGCTACACATCGCATGCAGCAACCGCACGTAGGCAGCAGCCATGCGCTCGATGCTATCGTGCTCGAACAACTCGTCCTTGAATGTCCATCCCAGGTGCAGCCCGTCGTCGCTCTCGGTCGCGGTTAGATCGAGATCGAAGTGTACGTGCTCGCCGCCGGCCGCCAGAGGTTCGAAATGCAATCCCGGCAGTTCCAGGGCGCCGCCGTCATGGTTCTGCAGTACAAACTTGATCTGGCACAGTGGATTGTAGGCAAGACTGCGCTGCGGACAGAAGGTTTCAACCAGCAGATCGAATGGAACCTGCTGGTGGGTAAAGGCATCCAGTGCGACAGCCCGGCCATGCGCGATTAACGCTCGTGCGTCGGCAGCCAGATCGACATCGAAGCGGCAGAGCACCGTATTGTTGAAAAAGCCGATCAGCGGCGCGGTTTCAGTCTGGTCGCGTCCAGCGGTCGGTGTGCCGATGACGATATCGCGCTGACCGCTCCAGCGCGACAGGAGGTGGGCGAACGCCGATTGCAGCACCATGAACAGGGTCGCACCGGTCGCATTGGCCAGGCGTTTGACCGCATCCAGACCGGCGCGGTCGAGCAACTGATTGTGGCGCTGCGCGGTGAAGCGCTGCCTGGGCGGGCGGGGATGGTCCAACGGCAGGTCGTGAACTTCGGGAATACCGACTAGACGTGCGACCCAATAGTCCAACGACTGTCGTAGCGCGCCGCTTTCGCGCTCGGCATGTTGCCAACGCGCGTAGTCGCCATACTGGATCGCCAGCGAGGGCAACGCCGCGCCGCGACCTTCGGCGGCTGCGGCGTAGTGCGCCATGAACTCCCGCACCAGTACACCCATCGACCACCCGTCGGTGGCGATGTGATGCATCGTCAGTACGACCGCATGCTCCTGGTCCGCGATGCGCAACAGCGCGCAGCGCAGCATCGGGGTCTGGCCGAGAAGATCGAACGGAGTGCCTGCCTCCTCGCGCGCGAGGCGTAGCGCCTCGCGTTGAGCCACGTCGGGTGCCAATGCCGACACGTCACGCATCCTCACCTGCAATGGGCGATGCGGATGCACCACCTGCACAGGTTCGCCGTCACGTTCCACGAAGGCGGTGCGCAGAACAGCATGGCGTTTCACGATAGCGTCCAGCGCAGCGCGCAGCGCGTCTGTATCGAGGACGCCGCGTACGCGAAACGCCAGCGACAGGTTGTACTCCACACTCCCGGGATCGAGCTGGTGCAGGAACCACAGTCGCCTTTGCGCGTAGGACAATGGATGCTCCGTGGCGTCCTGATGGTGGACGATGCGCGATGCCGGTGCCGATGACGCTGCGTGGAGGTAGTCTAGGATTGCGCTCTTGTGCTCGGCGAGCCGTCGGCGCAACTCTGGACTAAGCCGGCTCTGCGCATCGCCCACCAGCAATTTGCCATCTCTGGCGGCAATGCGAATGCCCGCGTCGCGGCACTCCTGTAACACGTCGATTACGCTCATAGTTCGATGAACTCCTGGTCGCCGCTGTCGGCGAGATCGAGCGTCAAGTCACGCCGAAGCGCTTCGCGACGCAACTGTTCGTCCACGAAGTCGGCCAGCGCCCGGATGGTGGTGCGCTCGAACACATCCCGGATGGCGATGTGGATGGCGAAACGCTCCCGTACCTCGCCGATCATCCGCACGGCAAGCAGCGAGTGCCCGCCGAGTTCAAAGAAACCGGTAAGCACGTCAATGTCGTCCAGGCGCAGCAGCATCCGCCATATCCCGGCAATCGTTTCCTCCGTGGGCGTCTGCGCGCTTGTCCAGACATGGCCTGGCGCCATTCCTGGCTCGGGCAGGGCCTTGCGATCGATTTTTCCATTCGCGTTCAGTGGCAGGCGTTCGAGGACAACGAACGCGGCGGGCACCATGTACTCGGGCAAGGCCGCACGCAATACGGTACGCAGCCGTTCCGCAATCGCCGATCCGTCTTGCGATTCGCGTAACGCAGGGGTGCCGACGTAGGCAACCAGCGACACGTCCTCTCCCCCACCGCGCACTGTCACCACCGCGTCGTTGACATCGTCCTGCCTGCACAGAACCGCTTCGATTTCGCCCAGCTCTATTCTCAGCCCACGGATCTTGACCTGATGGTCAATGCGTCCAAGGAAATCGAGCGTGCCATCGGGTAGCCAGCGCGCAAGATCCCCCGTGCGGTAGAGACGTGCCCCAGCGATGGCGCTGGTCGTGTCGGGAACGAACTGTTCGCGGGTCAGTTCCGGCTTGTTGCAATAACCGCGCGCCAGGCCGACGCCGCCGATATGCAACTCGCCCGGGACGCCGACCGGCTGAGGCTGCCCGGCCGCACCGAGCACGTGCAACTGGACGTTCTGGATGGGCCGCCCTATCGGCACGATGGTGGCGTCGTGCTCCGGGCGGCATTCCCAAAAACTCACATCGATCGCGGCTTCTGTCGGCCCGTAAAGATTGTGCAACTGGGCGCACGTGCCGGTGGCGAAAAAGCGGGTGGCCAGTTCCGATCCAAGCGCCTCGCCACTGCAGATTACCCGACGCACACTGTCGCAGGCAGCCCAGTCCGAACTGGCCAGCAAGGTGCTCAGCATCGAAGGCACGAAGTGCAACGTGGTGATACCGTACTTGCAGATCGCCGCGCATACGGCACCGGGATCGGCGTGCGCGTCCGGCGCCAGCATCACCAGTCGCGCGCCAGCCATCAACGGCCACAGAAACTCCCAGACCGAGACATCGAAGCTATACGGAGTCTTCTGCAGTACTCGGTCGCTCGCGTCAAGCCCATAGGCCACTTGCATCCAATGCAACCGATTGACCAGCGCCCCGTGCTCATTCAGTACGCCTTTCGGCTCGCCGGTGGAGCCGGAGGTGTAGATCGCATAGGCCAGCCGGCCGGGCCCCAGGCCTCGACTGCGTGTCTCGGGATTGTGCGCGGGCTGCGCGTTGAGCGGGATCTGCAAGTGTTCGGCATCGAGCGCGAGAATCGTCTCGGTACCAACAGGCAGCACCTGCTCCAGACCGTTGGAAGTGATTACCACGCGTGCGTCTGAATCACGCAGCATGTAGTCCAGGCGGGACCTGGGGAAGTTGGGATCCAGCGGCAGGTACGCGCCACCGGCCTTGAGCACGCCGAGGATGGCGACGGCCAGATCGACAGAGCGAAGCATGCAGATGCCAACGATTTGATCCGGTCCGACACCCTCTGCCAGCAGCGCATGGGCGAGGCGATTGGCCCGCAGATTGAGTTCGGCATAGGTGATGCTGTCATCGCCGAACTCCACAGCGACCGCGAGCGGACTACGTTCTACCTGCGCTTCAATCAGCTCATGAATACAAGCCGCCTCGGGATACGGCGCGGCTGTCGCATTCCACGCTGCCAGTTGCGTACGCTCATCGGACGTCAGCAGGCCGATACTTGCCGGCGTGCAGTCTGGCTCGGTCATCTGCAACAGGATCTGGCCCAGGTGCCCGGCCATGCGTGCGATCGCCGCGTCGTTGAAGCGTTCTGCGCGATAGCCGAACTTCACCCGCAACGTTCGGGCATGCGCCGCGATGAGTGTCAGCTTGAATGTGGTCGCCTCGCTGGTGCCTGGTTCCTCAATGTCGAGCTGTGCCTCAGCGGACCCGGCGGCGTCGCCCATTACCGCGTCGAGCGGATAGTTTTCGAACACCAGCAGACTGTCGAACAGCTGCACACCAGGCTTGATGCGTGACTGGCGACGGATCTCGGGCAGCGACAGATAGCCGTATTCATTGCCGAGCTGGAAGTCGGCATGCAAGGCCGCGAGCGACTCGCTGATCGTTCGCCCGGTCTCGAACGCCACCTTTACCGGGATGGTATTGATGAACAGCCCGATCATTTCTTCCACCCCCGGCACCTGTCCGGCGCGCCCGGAAATGGTGGCGCCGAACACTACCTCCGGCTCGGCGCTGTAGCGGTGTAGCAGATACGCCCACGCCCATTGCAGCATGGTGTTGACCGTGGTGCGATGCGACTTGGCGTACGCCTGCAGCGTTTGCGCATGTTCTTCGTCCAGTTCGAGCACGTATTCGCGCTGACCTTGGCCGCTCCCGACCGGCAGGCGGTCGACCGCCAGCGGCGTCGGCGCGTCGAACTCCTTGAGCATGCCGTGCCAGTGATCGCGAGCACGTTGCACATCCGAAGCCAACAGCCACGCGATGTATCGCTCGTAAGGAGGGGGTGCGGGCAGTTGGAAAGGCCTGGCTTCTACATGTGCGCGGTAAAATTCAATGACGTCGCGGTAGACCAGCGGCAGACACCAGCCGTCGAGCAGAATGTGGTGCAGCGACCACAGCAGCTGGTAGCGGTCGTGGCCTAGACGGAACAGCGCAATCCGCATCAAGGGTGGACTTTCGAAGTCGAAGCCTCGGCATCGATCCTCCTGCCGGTAGGTTTCGAAGCGGATGCGCTGGTCGGATGAGGGCAGGTCTTGCCAGTCTTCCTCGTGCCACGGCAGTTGCGCGGCAGCCAACACCACTTGGTGTAGATCGTCGGTGCCGCCAACGAAGCCCGTGCGGAACGCATCGTGGCGCGTCACCACTTCCTGCCACGCATGCCGGAACGCGGCGAGATCCAGGGTGCCGCGCAGCACGGGGAAATTCTGTACGACATACGCCGAGGCGTCGAGCAGGCTTTCGTACATCATGCCTGCCTGCATCGGCGTGGCCGGATACAGCCGCAGCAGATCAGGATGACGCTCGTGCAAGGAATCCAGGCGCGTCTGGTCAACCTGAGCCAGCGGGAAGTCCGACGGCGTCCATGCACCGGCATCGGGACGCTGGCAATGGCCTGTCACATCCATCAGCGCCTGTTCCATACACGCAGCGAGCGCACGCATGGAGGCATCCTCGTGGCGTTCGACGCTGTAGGACAAGGTGAACTGCAATTGCCCGGCAAAGGTCTTGCCGCTGAGCGCAAGTAGTGCAGATCGTTGTCGCCCCAGGCTGGTCTGCGGGCCGATGGACTCGCGTGCCGGGCTGAAGTGACTTGCTTCGTTAAGCACTTGGTCGAAGTGCCCCAGATAATTGAACATCAACGCGTCGGTCTCTGCGCCAGCAGCCTCGCGTAGCGCCACATCCCTTGCAAGATAACGCAACACTCCATAGCCGATCCCATTGCGGGGGATGGAGCGGTAGCGTTCCTTCACCGCCTTGATCGCATCTGCAACGCCATCGCCGTCGGCTTCAAGCACAACGGGGAAGACACTGGTGAACCAACCGACGGTCTGGGTGAGGTCTAGCTCGTCGAACAGCGCTTCTCGACCATGACCTTCCAGACGCAGGCGCAGTTCGCGCTGCCCGTTCCAGCGGCGCATGCCCAGGTACACTGCGGCGAGCAGCAGCTCGTTGATGCGCGTGCGGTAGGCGGCGTTGCATTGCTGGTGCAATGCGCGGGTGTCCTCGCGGGACAGTCCAAAGACAACACTGCGGGTGGTCGAGATCGCACCTGGGCTGGGGAACTCCAGGCCGGCCTTGTCGGGGGCCAGTTCGCCGCCGCGGGCATTCGCCAGCCAATAATCGCGTTCGCGCAGCAGCGTTTCGCTGCATGCGTATTCGCTCAATGCCTGTCCCCATTGCTGCAACGAGGAGGTCTTGGGCGGCAACGCCACGACATCGCCACGCGCGTGTTGTTCGTAGCCCAACTCCAGGTCGGTGAGCAGGATGCGCCAGGAGACGCCATCCACCACGATATGGTGCGCGGCTAGCAGCAGGCGACCCGCCTCACCGGCGTGCTCAGGCGGAAAGTACACCGCGCGCAGCAGTGGGCCGTTGGAGAGATGGAAGCGACGCTGCCACTCAGCGCAACGCGCGGATACATGGGCCGCCCTTGGAACATCCCTCACCGGCAACTCAATCACCATGCTTTCCCGCACCATCGCAGGATCGAACGGCGCATGTACGGCCTGCCAGTCGTCAGTACGCTGCACAAAGCGCAAGCGCAACGCATCGTGGCGAAGATACAGCGCTTCGAGTACCGCGCTTAGCGTCGTCTCGTCGAAGTCCGCCGGTGTTTCCAGCAAGAGCGCTTGGTTGAAGTGGTGGCGGTCGAGCGCTTCGCCCTCGAGGAACATCCGCTGCACCGGCAGCAACGGCATGGCACCATCCGCCGGCGCCTGCGGCATTTCGGTCACCTGAGGTTCCTCGGCCTCCATGGCCAGTGCCAGCTCGGCAATGGTCTGGTTTTGGAACAACTGCCGGGTACTAATGTGCAATCCGGCATGGTTGGCGCGCGACACCACCTGAATCAGCAGGATCGAATCGCCACCGATCTCGAAGAAGTTGTCCTGCACGCTGATCTGTTCGACGCGTAGCACCTGCTGCCAGATCGCCGCCAGGGTCCGCTCGGCTTCCGTGCGTGGTGCCAAATAGCTGTACTGAGACTGGTAATCGGGCTCCGGCAGGCGTTCCCTGTCGACCTTGCCGTTGCGGTTAAGCGGCAATTGATCCATTGCCACGAAGGCCGCCGGCACCATGTAGTCCGGCAACAGCCGCTTGAGGTAGGCACGCAGTTCTTTCGCCAGCAGCAGCTCGTTCACCGGCTCGCATCCAGCGGTGACGACGTAGGCCACCAGCCGCGTGGTCTCGCTGCTGCGCTGAGCCACCACCACGACATCCTTGACGGCGTCGTGAGCCCGCAGGCGCGTCTGGATCTCGCCCAACTCGATGCGGAACCCGCGCACCTTCACCTGGTCGTCGACACGGCCGACGAAGACCACGTTGCCATCCGGCAGTTGACGGACCAGGTCGCCGGTCCTGTAGCGCCGCTCTGCATCGGACTCGGGTCCGACGAGGAAACGTTCAGCGCTCAGGTCGGGGCGGCAATGGTAGCCGCGGCCGACGCCGTCACCTCCAAGGTAGAGCTCGCCGATCACCCCGCACGGCACCGGACGCTGATCGCGTCCGAGCACGTACTGGGCGCTACCGGAGATCGCGACGCCGATCGGATAGGTGTCGCCGCGGCGCTCTCGAATTTCGTAGGCGGTACTGAAAGTGGTGTTTTCGGTCGGGCCATAGACGTGCATCAGGCGCTCGGGCTTGCCAGCATCAATGATCCGCCCCACCGCTTCCACATCCACGCCCTCGCCGCCGAACAGCAAGCAGCGCAAAGGCGCGAACCCGGCCGGGTTCACGAGCGACATCTGGTTGAGAATTGCCGTGGTGACGAACATCATGGTGATGCCGGACCGCGCCAGGATGCCCGACAGCGCATGTGGATCGAGCAACGCCTCCTTAGGCACATGATGCAGGCGCATGCCGTTGGCTAGTGCGCCCCATATCTCGAACGTGGCAGCATCGAACGAGCTGTTGGACGCCTGCGCCATCACCCCGCTCGCATCGAGCGTCACGTAATCCGGACGGCACACTAGGCGCACGACGTTCCGATGCTCGATCAACGCGCCTTTGGGGGTTCCCGTCGAACCTGAGGTGTAGATCATGTACGCCAATGATCGGCCGTGTACGGCCTCCGCCCCGAGAATGGGATTGTTGTCGGAACAGTCAGCCAACAACGCGTCGCGCAGTCCGGCATCGAGCGGCAGCACGGTATGGTCGTCAAATACCGGCAGAGCCTGCATCAGGTCACTGGTGACCAGCACGATGTCGACTCCGGAATCCTCAAGCATGAAGGCGATGCGGTCCTCTGGATAGTCCGGATCCAGCGGCACGTAGGCGCCACCTGCTTTGAGGATGCCGAGCATGCCGATCAGCATTTCCACCGAGCGCTCCACGCACAGGCCCACCAGCGTGTCCGCGCGTACGCCTTTCGCGCGCAGATAGTGCGCGACGCGGTTGGCGACACGGTTTAGCTCGCCATAGCACACCGTATCCTCGCCGAAGGTTGCAGCTACTGCCCCGGGGTGCGATGCCGCGCGCTCTTCGAACAATGTATGGACGCATATGTCGCGAGGGTAATCGGCGGGACGCAGGTTCCACGCAACACGTTCGGCCCGCTCAGCGTCCGTCATTGGATCCAGGCTGCGTACATCCTCGTCGAGTGCATCCGGCATCCTGACCAGCACTTCGCGAAAATGCAGCAGCATCCTGTCGATGGCTGCGTCGGTGAAGTATTCGGCGCGGTAGGCGCACTGCAGATGGATGCGTTGACGCAAATTGATGTTGAACGCCAGGCGGTATCCAGTTTCCTCGCGGCGGCCCTTGCTCTCCACGCTGAGTCCGGCATCGCCGGACTGCGTTTCCATCGCTGCCTCGATCGGATAGTTGCCGATTACCACCAAACTGTCGAATAAAGGTATACCGGCGGCGACCCCTGATTGCCGCTGGATCTCCGCCAGCGAGAGATAGCCGTATGCCGTCGCTGCTTCGAAGCGTGCCTGCAGTGTCGCCAACGCATCGCGCACTGACTGCGGCTCGCCCAGCGATACGCGTACCGGAATGCTGTTGATGAACAGGCCAACCATGGTCTCCACGCCAGCGACCTCGGCCGGCCGGCCGGAGATCGTCGCGCCGAACACAATATCGTCCTCGCCACTGTAGCGTTTCAACACGCAGGCCCACGCCAGCTGTACGACGGTATTCAGGGTGATGCGTTGTTTACGGGCAAGCGCGAACAGGCGCTCGCTGACTGCGTCCTCCAAGGTCAGGCTGCGCTCGCGCTGACCGCTATCATCGTCCACAGGCAGGCGGTCGATGGCCAATGGCGTCGGCGCTTCCACCGTACGCAGTTGCTCTTGCCAGAATCCTACGGCCGCATCGTGGTCCTGCCGCGACAGCCACTCGACGTAGCATTCGTAGGCTGGTGCGGGGGCGAGGGGCGACTGGTTGCCGTCCAGAAGCCCTTGATAAAGCGTCATCACCTCCTTGTACAGGATCGGCAGCGACCAACCGTCAGAGAGCATATGGTGGTGAGTCCACAGCAGGCGATAGCGATCCGTGCCGATCCGAAACAGTGCGCACCGTATTAAGGGCGCCTGTCGGAAGTCGAAACTGCGTGCCCGGTCGAGTTCGCGGTATGCCTCGAAGCGTGCCTCCTGCTCCTCGGCGGACAGGTCGCGCCAATCATCTTCGTGCCAAGGCAACGTAGCGTGCGAAGACACCAGCTGCAGCAGCCGCTCGTCCTCGCCGACGAACGCAGTACGGAACACATCGTGTCGATCCACCAGCGCTTGCCAGGCTGCGCGGAACCGGAACAGATCTAGTTTTCCCCGGAGCACCGGAAACGTCTGCGCGACATAGGCCGATGGATCGAGCTTGGTATGGAAAAGCAGGCCCTGCTGCATCGGAGTGGCCGGATACAATCGCAATATCTGCGGATACGTCGCCTGCAGCGTGTCGAGCTGCACCTGCGTGACTTGCGCCAGCGGGAAATCGGACGGCGTGTACTCGGCATGCTCCATGTCCGCACAATGGGCCACAATCTCGCGCAATGCCTGCTCGATATGGTTTGCAAACGAAGCGATGGTTGCCGCCTCGTAGCGCTCGCTGCTGTATTCCAGGGTGAAGCTCAACTGCCCGTCCGAGACCATGCCGCGCAAGGTCAGCGGATGACGCCTCTCACGCAACGCGCTAGCCGTGCGCCCCATCGACTCGTCGGCAGCTTCGAAAAACCGTTCCCTTGCAATTGCCTGCTCTGTCTGACCGAGGTAGTTGAACGTCAACTCCGGCTGCTTGCCCGCCTCGGCAGCAATCAGTTCGGCGTCTTGGGCCACGTGTCGCAGCACACCGTAACCGATGCCCTGGTGCGGAACCGAACGGTATAGTTCCTTCACCGCCTTGATGGTTGCACCAACCTCGGCATGCTCGGACCACAATGCCAACGGGTAGTGGGTGGTGAACCAGCCCACTGTCTGGGTGGTATCGATATGTTCGAAGAGGCCGCTGCGTCCGTGACCTTCTAGTGCTACGCGCACGCCTGCTGCACCGGTCCAGCGGCGCACGCCCAAGGTGACCGCTGCGAGCAGAAGCTCATTGATCTGGGTGCGGTAGGCGGCGTTGCATTTGGTGAGCAGCGCATGCGTTTTATCGCTGGAGAGCCCCAGCCGCGCGTACTGGGCGCTGGCCACCGAACCGTTGCCGCTTGCTTGGTGGTCGCTCGGCAAGGGCGCGATGGAGTGCTGGCATTGGGAGAGCCAGTAGTCGCGTTCGGCGACAAGTGCATCGCTGCGCGCGTAGGTGGCCAGCGCCTGCCCCCATTGCTGCAGGGACGCTGTCTTGGGCGCAAGCGCGATCGGTTCGCCGCGTCCGATCTGGCGATAGGCGTGTTCCAGGTCCGACAGCAGGATGCGCCAGGAGACGCCGTCGATGACGATATGGTGCGCCACCAACAGCAGCCGCGCCGTACTTGCGCCGCGGAAATGGACAGCGCGAAACAGCGGACCATCGCCCAGATCGAAAGCGGACTGCCAGTAGGTACAGCGTTCCTCGATATGGGCGGCCACGTCCTCTACGCGCTCCGGCAGCGTTTCGAGTACGCAGGCACGTAGGATGGTCTCGCCATCAAGCGGAGCATGATCGGCATGCCATTCGCCATTGCGCTCGTAAAAGCGCAGGCGCAGTGCGTCATGGCGCCAATACAGTGCCTCGATCATGCAACGCAGATCATCCGTTTCCATTGCGTGCGGCACGCGCAGCAGCAGGGCCTGGTTGTAATGGTGCACCCCAGGGCCGCCCTCGGCGAGGAACTGCCTTTGGACAGGCAACAGAGCCAGATCACCTTGTACAGCGCCCTGTGGCGCTTGCGTCGCGCGCCCGACCGACTGTTCGGCGCAACGCGCCAGTTGCGCGATGGTCTGCGCCTCGAACAACTGACGGGTGGTGATGCGGATCCCGGCCTGATTGGCGCGCGCAACGATCTGGATGGACAGGATCGAATCGCCGCCGATCTCGAAGAAATTGTCGTGCACACCGATACTCGACAGGTGCAGGACCTGTTTCCAGATCTGCGCCAGTGCCCGCTCGGTGTCTGTCTCCGGCGCCACCGTCTCGCCGTGCTCAGGCTCCGGCTCCGGCAACGCGCTCTTGTCCACCTTT